>DASXLU010000062.1:0-4425 GCA_036496065.1 Candidatus Acidiferrum sp. | reverse complement strand
CCGGTGGCGGCGCCGCGATGGGAACGCTCGGGAAAGACTATGTCGTCGGTGAAGTAAAATCCATCGAGGCTCCGAAGCTTACGATTCTTCGTCCCGACAATGTTTCGCAGACCATCGAACTAAACGAAAATACGTCGCTTCGCAAAGGCCGCGAGAGCATTACCATGGCCGACATTCAAGTGGGCGATCACATAATGGCCCGTGGTGCTGCACAAAATGATGTTTTCGTACCCAAAGGCATCATGGTAATGAATCCCGAGCAATGGAAACGTATGCAGGAGATGCGGAACGCAAATGGCGGTGCAGCTCCGCCTGCGTCGTCGGCCACGCCCCAGTCCAAACCGACGGAGCCCCCCAACTGATGGGTGTTGTTCGCGGCATTTTGGTAGCGCTGTGCATCGTTCTGATCTTTGCGGTTCTTGTTGTTTGTTTGGCAACGGCGCAAGAGCCCGCCCCGCCCCCGCCGCGATCATTTCAAATTACCGGCACCATCAAGAGCGGCAAGACGTCGCTGCCTGGTGTCACCGTCACGGCGACGAATACCCTGACTGGTAAGAAGGCATCTGCCGCAACTGCCGTGGATGGATCTTTCTTGCTGAAGGGACTTCCTCGCGGTCGTTACGTCGTGAAAATAGAGTTCATGGGCTTTGCGGCCGCGACGCAGGAAGTGGTGCTTAATCCGGAGAATCCATCGGGCAAAATTGATGCGGATCTTTTGTTGGCGTCCCGCCAGCAGGAACAAGAACAGGCAGCACGGCAAAATGCGGCCGGGTCTACGAGAGGTTTTCAGAGTTTATCGCTGCAAGGTGTTCTTGGCGTTGGAGGCGAAAACAGTTCCTCTCCAGCGAGCGCTGGGAATTCGGGTAGTGTTTCGGCCAGCGATCTCGCCAGCCTGCCGATGAGCGGCGCGGGTGCCGATGTATCGACAGAATCCGTCAGCGTGGCAGGGACACAAGGGCGAACTCAGGATTTTGGAAACGGCGGTGAAGACGAGCTTCAGCAGCGTATTCAGGAGTTTCGCGAGCGCGCGCAGCAAGCGGGTGGAACAACATTGGGAGGCTCGTCCTTCGGTCCCGGCGGCGGTCAAGGTCCAGGCGGGCCCGGTGGCCCGGGTGGACCCGGAGGCGCAAGTGGCTTTGGCGGCGGGCCGATGATGATCGGCCGGATGGGTCGAGGCGGATTCAATACCAATCAGCCACACGGATTTCTTTATGCGCAGGACGATGAGGGCGCTTTGGATGCGCGTCCTTATTCGCTATCGGGCATTCAATCGCAGAAGGCCAGTTACAACACGTTTCGCTTTGGCTCCATGGTGGGAGGACCGGTCAAAATTCCGCATCTGCTCGACTGGAGTAAGACTACATTTTTCACCGCTGGCTGGAACGGTTCGCGCGGCAGCACACCATTCGATGAGTTCAGCACGGTTCCCACGGTCGCCGAACGCGGCGGCAATTTCACTGGCTTGACCGACAAAAATGGCGCGCCGGTGCTCATCTACGACCCGAAAACAGGTCAACCGTTTGCCAATAATTCCATCAATCCCACGCAGTTCAACTCCGCTGCCGTTGCACTCTTGAATTACATCCCGGTGCAGAATCTTCCGGGTAGCACGAGGAACTTTCACTACGTGACTTCGGATCAAGCGAGCACCGACGCAATCAGCGTTCGCTTGATTCACAATTTTTCGAGCACCGGTCCGGGTTTTGGTCCTCCTGGCGGAGCAGGCGGTGCAAGAGGTGGCGGCCGAAATCGCCGCGGCCCGCGCAATAACATCAATTTTGGGTTCAACTGGACGCGTGCTTCCACTAACCTGGTCAACTCGTTTCCATCGCTCGCTGGTCACACCAACACGCAAGGATTAAACGCGAATTCTCGCTGGACCTACGGAAAAGGCAAACTCACCAACACGGTCGGTTTTACGTACAATCACAATCGCGCCGCAAGTACCAATCTATATTCCGGCGTGACCGATGTTGCCGGCAACGCAGGTATCACTGGCATTTCGCAAGATCCATTTGACTGGGGGCTTCCTGGCATCAGTTTCACGTCTTTCGGAGGTCTTACCGACCCGACGCCAAGCCGCGAGCTGGATCAAACCTATACCGTATCGGACACGGTTATCTGGAATCACGGCAAACAGAATTGGCGTTTCGGAGGCGACTATCGGCGCATCCTGCAAGGTTTCCGTTCCGCGCGAAATGCCGAGGGTAGCTTCGTCTTTACTGGCTTTGCCACGTCGGCATATTTGCCAGGAAGTACTCAGCCGGTGCCTGGAACCGGGAACGATTTCGCCGATTTTCTGCTCGGCCTGCCGCAGCAAAGCACGCTGCAATCGGGCACTACGGACTACGAATTTCGCGCCAATTCGTACGATCTTTATGCGCAGAATGATTGGCGCGTGTTGCCTAATCTCTCCGTGAATTTGGGTTTGCGGTACGAATACGTCAGCCCGTTTAGCGAGTCGGAGAATCGCATTGCCAATCTCGATGTCAGCTTCAGCCCGGAATCGGTCACAGCTTTTCGCGTTCTCAATGGCCAAGCGGGGCCATTCACTGGCTCATTTCCGGCAACGCTGGTGCATCCCGACCGCAATAACTTTGCTCCGCGTATCGGAATTGCGTACAGGCTCGGCAAGCGAACCGTAGTGCGCTCTGGCTACGGCATCAACTACAATCTGGCGCAATACGGCAGTTTCATTCGAAATTTCGCGTTTCAGCCACCTTTTGCGACCACAGCTACGAACGTCAGCCCTTATGGGGACTTTCTTACTCTACAAAATGGATTTCCCTCCGCGTCCAGCAGCGCGATAACGAACAATTACGCGCTTTCACCGAATTACCGGCTCGGCTACGTGCAAATCTGGAATCTCGATATTCAGCGGCAACTGCCGGGCAATGTTCAGCTCAACATCGGATACAACGGCGCAAAAGGAACGCGTCTGGACACGGAGCGCGCACTGGTTCCTTCCTGCGTTTCTTCAGGAACCTGTCAGGGCAGCGAAGCTACCGCACCGTTCATTTATGAGTCCTCCGAGGGAGACTCAATTTTGCACGCAGCTTCGGTGCGCATCCGGAAGCGGCTCTCGAAGGGTTTTGGCGTAAGTGCCAGCTACATTTTCTCCAAGTCCATCGACGATGCCTCGTCTATCGGCCTCGGAAGCACCGTCGTGGTGCAAAATCCTTTTGATCTCTCGGCCGAACGAAGCGTTTCCAGCTTCGATCAGAAGCACAAGTTCACCGGAACCTGGATTTACGATCTTCCCTTCGGAGATGGGCATCGCTACTTCACCAAAGGTGCCTTGTCGCATGTCCTCGACGGATGGCAATGGAGTGGCGACTTCACGATTGCCTCGGGCTTATATTTCACACCTAGTGTTTTGGGGGCCGCGGTCGACATTAATCGCGGCGTCACAGGCTCGCAACGCGCCAACGTTGTCTCTGGTGCACCGATCACACTCAGCAATCCAACCACGGCGGAATGGTTCAACACGGCAGCATTCTGCACGCCTGGACCGGGTTGTGTCAGTTCATCTGGCACCACTTTTGGGGACGCTGGTCGCTACACGATTCAGGGGCCAGCACAGTTCACGTTTGATATGGCTTTCGGCAAGACTTTCACAATACGGGAGTCACGGGCGCTCGAGCTGCGGATTCAAGGCACAAATATTTTTAACACGGGATATTTTTCAGGCATAAATACCGTCGTCAATTCTTTGACGTTTGGCCAGGTGACGAGTGTCAGCAGCATGCGGCGCGTTACCATGATAGCCAGATTTCGCTTTTAGCAAAATTTGATATGTTCAATCGCCATCAATACGTCTCGGTCAGCAGAGCAATACTGCTGGTGTTACTGCTCATTTCGAATTTGTGCGCTGCGCAGGAACAAAAAGCGCCACCGCAGCAAGAGGCTCTAATTCGCGTCAGCACGGAAGTTGTGCTGGTCAACGTGATCGCTCGCGACAAGCATGGGAACCTGGTTCGCGACCTTAAGAAAGAAGACTTCACCGTTTTGGAAGACGGACAGAAACAGCAGCTATCCAGCTTCGATTTCGAAAATGTTGATGAACTGGCGCTGGCAAATCAGCAGGGAACTACCGTATCGGGCACGGCGGCCCTAGGCTCTCTCCTCGGCTCCGCAAAAAAGCCAGTGACAGCGCAATCCACAATCGATGCCCGCGATCGTCGCCTGGTGCTGATGTTCTTTGATTTGTCGGCCATGCAACCAGACGACATCGACCGTTCCGTGGATGCCGCAAAGAAATACGTGCAGAGCAAGATGCAACCCGCCGACCTGGTGGGATTGGTTTCTCTCGACACCGATTTGAAGGTCGACCTGGATTTCACTGATGATCGCACCAAGCTTTTGGCGGCGCTTTCTTCTTACAATTCCAGCGAAGGCCAAGGCTTTGAAAACGGCGCAACCGGC
>DASXLU010000061.1:0-7433 GCA_036496065.1 Candidatus Acidiferrum sp. | reverse complement strand
GCGGATGCTTCGAAGACGTTTTTGCGACGCGTAGTGCGCCCCACGGATCCAAGCTTCCTGGTGAGCTATGCCTCAGTTCGCCGCTTGAGTTCCATTAGGCTTCGGCGCGAACCGAAGGTCCACTTCTCCGGATAGCGCGTTATACGGCCCTGTGGCGTTCGGCTCAGGTTCCAGGTAAGCCAAAGACACACTCGAGCGGCAAAGCCTGACTCTGCCGCAAGGACGCAAACTGGAAGACTGCTAGTGGATCTATGATTGTGGCAATCAGATGGGCAAGTCTGCGGCTGGGTTGTCGACGCGATTGCCCAGTAATGCCGACGGCCAGCATCATATTTGTGCTTCGACTTCTGACTTCAAAACACTAATTTCAAGGCCAATTGGCCGATGCGCGCAGGATACGTGGATGTGATCTGTCCAACGAACTCCGACGAAAGTGTATAAGCAGGCTGCGGCTGCCACTCGGTATGGTTCAACACGTTGAAGAACTCAGCGCGGAAGACCATCTGCACGCGATCAGCGACGAGATTGGTACTCTTCTCGAGCGCCAAATCAAAATTGGTTAAGCTGGGTCCTCGGAAAGTGTTTCTTTGGGTATCACCGTACGTCACTGCCGGACATCCTCCCGGCGTCCCGGGAGGTGCCGGGCTGGAGAAACACGCGGGGACAACGAAGCCACTCGGATTGAAGAAAAAGTGGCCCGTTAACAGGTTCCCATTTACGCGAAATGTCTGGACTTGGCCAGGATTTGTATATTGTACGGGGCCACCCACCCAATTCGGTCTAACCAGCGGCTGATCCCCGTCTCCCGACGGTCCCGGGGTGACGCCGTCCTGGAAAAGCCCCACGGACACATCGATTGGGAATCCCGACTGGGTCGTCACGATCGGATACAAGCTCCAGCCCGTCGTGAGCTGATTCGGCCCATCGGGCCACAGTTTATCGAACGGTAGCTCCCACCCGCCGCTGAAAACCAATCGGTGTCGGATGTCGGTGCTGGCGGGTCCGTAAAACTGGCTGTTGTTGTAATAGTCGTTTCGCGTGAGGTCAGCATCATTGAGGCTGTGGGCCAAAGTATATGACAGCGTGAAAAATGTCTGGCCGAGGGAATGCCAATTAGCCAAGCGCTTTGTCACGCTCACCAACATAGCATTGTAGTTGGCGTTGCCATCGTAATTACCCCATGTGTAAGGCGCCTGTGCGTAGGCATTGGGACATTGCAACCCCGGCTGGGTGTTTAGTACCCGGGTTGTCGTACCTAGAATGAAGGGATCGACGTCTTCGCCATTTGCATGGCTGTTATAAATCTTTCGGGAAACGCTTCCCAGGTAACCGATTTCCAATGCTACGCCGCTTCCAATCGCCCGCTGAAGAGTAAGATTCCATTGATACGTATACGGCGTTCTGACGAACGGATTCACAAAGACGCTGGCAGGACCCAGCGGAAGCAAGCCAGCAGTGGCGAAATTGGTGCTTGGTGATAGGGACTTGGAGGGGAAGCCATTCACAGTCCCGGTAGATCCGTACGGATCTGACAAAAAATTCACCGGTCCGTTAGCAGGGATTAGCGATGGAGAGAATGCGATGAAGCTTGAGTTTACGACAGGACTCGTGCCGTTTTCGCTTACCTCGGCTTGCGCCAGAATCGTGTCATAGAAGACTCCAAGTCCACCGCGCAAGCTGGTCTTTCCTTTCCTGGTCGGGTCCCATGCAAACCCAATGCGCGGCGCCCAATTCGTTCTATCGGGAAAACTGTATTCGTTATTTGGAGGAGCTCCCGGGTCGCCCGGGAAAAGGATGCCCTCTGGAGCAAGCGGGAATTTCACCGACTGGTGATCAGGAATGAGATAGTAAGGCCTTGGCTTAACATCCCGCATTGGTGTCGAATACTCATAACGAATGCCGAGGTTCAACGTGAAGTTCGGTCGCAATTGCCATTCGCTCAGCGCAAATGCTGCCCATTGGCGGCTGCGGCTTGCGCTCCAAGCTTGCGGGAATTGACTGAACGAATCCGGAATGCCGAACAAGAAATCTGCCAGGTCGGTACCAGAGCCGATGCCGGTTGGGCCATTGAACGTGAATACGCCGACGTTTGCGTAGGCGAAGTACGAATTGTTTTGAGCGAAACCAAGCTGCCCTCCAAACTTAAAGACGTGTCTTCCTTTGTTCCAGCTCACCGTATCGGCATAAACGTATGTGGTGTCCGAGTAGTGCGCTGGGCCGTTTGGATTAAAGCCTAATTGGGGGCCACTTGCATTGAGCAGTATCTGAGTTGGTCCGGTGGTGTTGTCGGGATTTATCTTAATTCCGAGTGCTTGAGGTCCCGGGAGGTTTAAAGCCGGATAAGCAAGCCGGTTGAATTCGTTTTGGGCCGTGAAATGGAACTCATTCAAAATTGTTGGGCTAAAGATTTTTGTATAACCCAGCGTACCGAACGCGTTATCAAATCTATCCGCGCTTGGGAACCCTGGAACATTTGGTTGATTTCCCAGGAAGGGCAGCAATTGCGGATTGTGAAAGTGAACTAGCGTCAATGACAATACATCCGCCGGCGTGAAGTGTAGGTCCAGTTTTCCGATGAACTCGTCGCGGTTGTCCGTGGCCGATGCGTTCGGCGTGAGGATCCCTGTGGGACTGGTCGGAACTAAGTTGTTCTTGGCATACGCTTGGGCGGCGGGATTGATTCTACTCGGATCGATTATTCCTTGAGAGGCCAATTGGGAATTGGGCTGAAAATACAGATGAGACAGTAGGAAATTTACGACATTAGGATCGGGGCTGCCGCTTACCGCATGGGAGAAATCACCACTCAATTCAGCGGGCGTGTAAACGCGGACTTGGGGTTCAACCTGAACTGCGCTCTGGCGCTGCCCCTGATATCCGAAGAAGAAAAAGAATCGATCCTTGCCGTTCACAATTTTAGGAAGGATCAGTGGACCGCCCGTTGTGACACCAAACTGATTACGGTTGAGCACGGGCCGCGGTTGATACCCTTGCGGCCCGCCGGCTTTATTGAAAAAATCGTTCGCGTTGAAATCCGTGTTCCGCAAGTAGTCGTATGCCGTTCCGTGAATTGCATTGGTTCCTGATTTGGTCACAACGCTTACAACTCCCCCTGCGCTACGGCCATACTCGGCAGAATAATTGCTCGTGAGTATCCGGAACTCTCCAACTGAGTCCGGATTTGGATCTACGACTGGCGTAGCGTATGCGACAGAAGTGTTGTTACCACCGTCAAGCAAATAAGTGACTGAATTCGAGCGGCCGCCGCCAATGACAATCTGATTTGTATTGTTAATTACGGAAGTTGCGGCCGTGTCAATGGCAGCAGGCATTACGCCCGGCTGTGTCAGTGCCAGGGACAAGGTATCACGGCCGTTCAGGGGTAGGTTTTGAATGGGAGTTCCTGTGACCACGGAGCTAACCGTCGACGTTACCGTGTTCAGCAAATCAGTGCTCTGCACAGTTGCGGATTCCGTGATGGGACCCAGTTGAAGCTGAAAATTTTGTTCAAGGCGAGCACCGACATCCACTATGAGTTTTTGGACCTCGGTCTGCTTGAAACCGGGGCTTCGCACAGTAATCCGATATTGCCCTGGCTGAACGCTGGGAAATAGATAAATGCCAGCTTGGTTTGTCGCAGTGTTGGAAACCGTGCCGCGCTCGATATTTGTCAGGTCAACAGGAGCACCAATCAGGACCGCACCAGTGCTGTCGGTCACTCTGCCTGAAATAGTGCCACCGGCTGTCTGTCCTAGCACATATACAGCCGACGTCAAGATCAACAGAATCGCTACTGTAAGGTTTTTCGACATAACGAGCCGCGCCGACCGCGCGCCTAAATAAGATGCCTCACGTACCCACTGCGAGGACACCAAAAAACGCTGCGATACATGATGTCTCGATTGGTTCAATCTTCGGGTTTTTGGCTTATTCTTGCATACGGCCAATTTTTCGTGGTACTTGGCTCGCTGTACCTGATCGGAACTTGATCGCACACAAGGAGGTTTCTAAAGTGGCGTTCCTGCGTGCTCGACAAGAGGCGGTCTTAGTGATCTTTAGTTTCCTCCTCTTCTTCGCGGTTCTGGATACGATCAACAACTACGTGGGCTCTCGCGGAGAAGGACTTCCCGTAAACCGCGTCGTCATTTACTACTATGGAGCGATCTTCTGGGCGCCTTTTTTCATCGCTGTTCCTGGAGTCCTGCTGTTGGTTGATCATTTTCCCATCGAATCCTGGCGTTCAGGCTGGAGTTTATTCGTTCAAGCCATCGCAGGACTCGTTTTCACCTACCTCGCTATATCATTCAACAGCATCGTATTCGCCTACATGGAGAAAAGAACAGTTTTTCCAAAGTTCTTCGAGGTTCTCCGATATGATTTCGCGGTCGATTATCTCGGGTACTGCGGAATGGCTGCCGCCGGGTACGCGTTGCAACATTATTTGGAAGTCGCGCGGCGGCGCGAAAGATTGCGCCAACTGGAGGCCGATCTCGCGCACATGAACAGGGTGAGTATGATGGGAGAATTGGCAGCCTCCATCGCCCACGAACTCAACCAGCCGCTGTCGGGCGTAGTCGTCAACGGCAATGCCTGCCTGCGTTGGCTGGCGGCGGATTCACCCAACGTCGAGGAAGCCCGGGAAAACGCGCGTCGCATCGTCCGCGATGGGAAGCGTGCGGGCGACATCGTCGGCCGGATTCGGGCTCTCGCGACGAAAACTGCTCCCGCAATGGCACGGCTGGACATGAACGAGACCATTCAGGAGGTCATCGCCCTCACCCAGATCGAAATGCGGAGAAACAGTGTCACGCTACGTACCGAATTGGCGAATGATCTCTCGGCTGTCTTGGGTGACCGAGTGCAGCTGCAGCAGGTGGTACTTAATCTGGTTATGAACGCCGTTGAAGCCATGAGCACGGTTAGAGAACGGCCACGAGAACTGGTCATCAGAACGCAGGACGATGAGGGCAACCTGGTGCGGATTACCGTCCAAGACTCAGGCATTGGTCTTGACCCGCAGAGCGTGGAACGGATTTTTGACGCTTTCTACAGTACCAAGAGCGGGGGTATGGGCATGGGGCTCTCGATTTGCCGTTCCATTGTACAAAATCATGGGGGTCGGCTATGGGCGGTGGCGAATGACGGCCCCGGCACAACCCTTCAGTTCACTGTCCAGAAGTACGACATTGCCGCAAGGAAAGCCGTTGCCGGAGCCTGACGCAATCGTGTTGGTTGTGGACGACGACGCCTCCGTCCGAGAGGCTTTGGGAAGTCTGATTCGGTCAGCGGGGTTGAGGGTCGAAACCTTTGCCTCTGCGCAGGAGTTCTTGGCTCACCCGCGAGTTGATGCGCCGAGTTGTCTGGTGTTGGACGTACAACTTCCTGGTCTGAGCGGGCTCGACCTGCAGAAGCAGATGGCCGAGGTCAACCTTGAGATTCCGGTTGTTTTTATTACCGGCCATGGCGACATTCCGATGTCGGTGCGCGCGATGAAAGCGGGAGCGGTTGAATTTCTTACCAAGCCGCTCGCTGACCGGGATCTGTTGGAGGCCATTCAACAAGCGATAAAACGTGACCGGGCCGCACGCCAGCAGCAGGCGGACATGAGAGAGTTGCAGGGCCGGTTTCAATCGCTAACGCCACGGGAGCGGAAGGTGATGGAGAGGGTGGTCTCCGGCCTGCTCAATAAACAAGTCGCTGCCGAGCTAGGGACAACCGAGTTTACGGTTAAAGTTCAGCGCGGCCGGGTTATGCGCAAAATGCGGGCCGACTCTTTGCCGGACCTGGTGAGAATGTCGGAAATGCTGGGGATACCGCGCGTGAAAAATTTCTAGGCGAAAGCAGCACTTCAGACTACAGAGCCCAATTACACCAAGGTGTAATTGACACTTCGCCTGAAACGCCACCAATAATTCCCTGTGGCGAATCCTCCCCTCATTTCGGTAGTTGATGATGACGACTCCGTCCGTGAATCCATTCAGAGTCTACTGAGGTCTGTAGGGTTCGCAGTAAAGGTATTTGGATCGGCCGAAGAGTTCTTGAATTGGGATCATCTGCGGGATACCGATTGTCTGATACTGGATGTGCGTATGCCGGGGATAAGTGGGATCGAACTCCAGCGTCATCTAATGGCCAGTCATTATGAAATAAAAATTATCTTCATCACAGCCCATGCATCTGAGGAGGAGGTGCGGTCACTCGCTCTCAGGAACGGGGCGGTGGCTTACTTGGCTAAACCGTTGAGTGAGGATGCGCTACTGAATGCCGTTCACTTGGCTCTAAACGGCAAGGACAACAGACAATCGAAACGCGAACGAGATAACAAAACGTGAAAACACGGGTCCAGTTGAGGGTTAAGTAAGAACGCAGCAAGTTTTTCGATTCGAAGAAGGTGCTCCGATGAGTAATACAGGTGCTCCTATCTATGTGGTGGATGATGATGTGTCAGTACGCGAAGGGGTGGAAAGTCTGATTCGCTCCGCCGGATTGCGGGTGAAAACCTTTACGTCGGCGCAAGAGTTTTTGGCCAGGCCGCAATCTGAGGCGCCGAGCTGTTTGGTGTTGGACGTAGAAATGCCCGGATTAAGCGGACTCGATTTGCAAGAACAGCTTGCCAAGACGGATGTTCAGATCCCGATCATTTTCCTCACCGGCCACGGCAACATTCCTATGACGGTGCGAGCGATCAAAGCAGGCGCGCTGGAGTTTTTGACGAAGCCCTTTAAGGATGAAGATCTATTGGATGCGATCCAGCAGGCGATCGACCGTTATCAGACACCCCCGCAGTGTCGAAACTTGGCGGAGCACAGTTTTAAGGGGATCATCGGCACGAGCGCCGCATTAAAGGCTGCATTGCAACAGGTCGAGCGTGTAGCGCCGACGGAATCGACAGTGCTGATTTTTGGGGAGACAGGCACGGGCAAGGAACTGATCGCGCATACGATTCACAACCTCAGCTCGCGATCAGGACGGGCTTTTGTGCCGGTGAATTGCGCGGCGATCCCGCTGGATTTGCTGGAAAGCGAGCTTTTTGGGCACGAGAAAGGCGCTTTCACCGGAGCCATCGCGCAGAAAGTTGGCCGTTTCGAGTTGGCCGACAAGGGGACGCTCTTCCTGGATGAAGTGGGAGATATTCCAGCCGCATTGCAACCCAAGCTGCTACGCGTACTGCAGGAACAGGAGTTCGAGCCCTTGGGTAGTACGCGCACACATAAAGTCGACGTCCGGCTTGTTGCTGCCACGCATCGTGACCTATCCGACATGGTGAAGCGGAGTGAATTTCGCAGTGACCTTTATTACCGGCTTAACGTATTTCCCATTGAGGTGCCTCCTCTCCGCAAACGCAAGGAGGACATTTCCATGTTGATAGAATGCTTCGTGAGACGCTACGCGGAAAAGATCGGGAAACAAATTCGCAAGATAGACAAAAAAAC
>DASXLU010000060.1:0-4450 GCA_036496065.1 Candidatus Acidiferrum sp. | reverse complement strand
GTACATCAACTGTCCGAGAGAAGCCTGGTGCATCGAGGGGAGAATAAAGGCCAGCGCGATTCCGAACGGAAACGTTTTCTGCATGAAGTTGAAAATCTTCAGCGAGAGTTCCTTCTTCTTTGGATCACCGCTCCGGTACATGCGCTCCAGGAAGGGCGGCATATTTTCGACGTCCAGCGCCAACATGAAGTACGCGGTCATGCAGACTGCTACTTCCAACAAAACCGAATGTTGATTCCAAGTGAAGGGGTTGGCGATGAAAACGAAGTTCCAGGGACGACCTACATCAATGCCAAGCGCCAGCATACCGGTGCCATAACCCACGAGGCTGGTCAGCACTGCCGTGCGCAGAATGTTGTGGAATTGCTTGACGTTGAAGATCCAGGCAAAGACTGCCACGGCATATCCGCCGGAGCCCAGTGCGGTCAGCGTGGTTACATTCCAATTCTTAAACAGGCCCCAAGAGTATCCGTCGTTCAATCCGGTGACATATCCCAGACCGGTCAGTTCCCGATACAAGGCCAACAGAAAAGCCAGTGCCGCGAGAGCCGAAAACAGCAGAAACGGTTTGGTCAGCAGAGGCTCTTTCAGCCGAATGCACTTTTGCCAGTGTGCGGTCATACCTTTTTCCCCTCCGCCTCCGTTGGTTCGTGTTCTGCATGCGTCAAATGATCTTTCCAGCGGGTACGCATGAGTGCTGCAACGCCCCCATAGACAACCAACGGAGTAAGAAATCCTTGATAGATGAAGTCGCTCACGCGACGCACCTGCGCGGGCGCGGACTCCTTGTCCAGAGCCGGCAGTCCAACTTTGGTGAAGTCCACATGCGACAACACCAGGCATTGCGTGCCGCCGGCTTCGAATTCACCGTAGACGCGATCTTCGTAATAGAAACCCGGTTGCGCTTTAATGCGGCGATGCGCTTCCGCTAGCAGGTCGGTGCGCTTGCCGTATACCACCGCGTGCGTCGGGCAGACTTTCGTGCAGGCCGGCTGTGTTTCCGTTTTACCTACAAGGTGGCTGCACAGTTCGCACTTCACGATTTTCGGATTCACCTTGTCCCATTCAAATTTCGGAACGTTGAAGGGGCAGGCAACCTGGCAGTAGCGGCAACCGATGCACAGATATGAGGTCCAGGCGACGACGCCGAGTTTATCTTTGTGCAGCGCTTTCATCGGGCAGCCGGAAACACAAGCAGGATCGATGCAATGCATGCACTGCTGCTTGATGAACGACCGCTCGTGACCATCGTCGGCCACGTAAAGCTTGATCAGATTTTTCGTGCGCGAATTCAGCGTATCCGGCTGCTGATACAGACCGCCAGAAGCACCCGTGTCCGGGACAAGTCCGTTGGCGTTCTGGCAAGCGGGCATGCATGCGCGACATCCGATGCACTTGGTGGCGTCGTACAGCAGTCCGACCGCGTCTGCTTCGGCCTCGACTGCCTTTTCGCTGGCTTTCGCTACGGGGACCGCCGCCGAAGCAATCGCCGCGAACGCCGAGCCCCCGAAGAGTGCTTTCAATGCGTCTCTGCGATTTACGCCCATGGCTTACTCCTTCTCCGCGGGTCCAGAGTTCTCTTTACGCTCGGGAGGAGTTGGAGGAACAGTTTCAGATTTGTCGCTAAGCTTGCGCGAGGCCAACCAACCGGCGCCCACGATGGCTCCGCCGATCAATCCACCGATTCCGGTCGCGACTGGGCTGATGTAGCCTTGTGGCGCAGTGACCGGCGCATACGTTGCTGGCGGTGTCGGGCGAACGATCTCAGCGGGCTTGAGCATCGGTACGCGGAACGCGACGGATTCTTCTGTGCAACCGAAGCACGGATGTCCGAGACCGATGGGCCACGCATCAACCACTTCGCAGAAATGCAGGACCGAACAGCTCGCGTGCGTCGAAGGACCTTTGCAGCCGAGCTTGTACAAGCAGTAGCCCAGCCGGTGACCTTCATCGCCGAACTCTTCGGCGAATCTTCCCGCGTCAAAGTGCGCGCGACGTGGGCAGTGTTCGTGAATCACCCGGCCATACGCAAACTTTGGCCGGCCGAGTTCGTCGAGTTCCGGCAACTTTCCGAGTGCCACAAATTGCAGCAAGGTTCCCAGCAGGATGTATGGATTCGAAGGGCAGCCCGGCAGCGTTACGACGGTCTTCCCTTCCAGAACCTTGTCGGCGCCTACAGCGCCTGTCGGATTCGGATCGGCTGATGGCAACCCGCCCCAGGATGCGCAGGAGCCGAGAGCAACGATCGCGCCTGCAGAGCCTGCGGCGTGTTTCACGATATCGATTGCGTTTTTGCCGCCCACCTGGCAGTAAATGCCATTTTCTTTGGTGGGAATCGCGCCTTCGAGTACCAAAACATACTTACCAGCATTCTTTTTGATCGCCGATTCGAGCACTTCTTCCGCTTGATGACCCGCAGCGGCCATCAACGTCTCGTGATAATCGAGAGAAATCAGGTCCAAAATAACTTCAGCCAAGCCTGGATGCGAAGTTCGCAGCAGAGATTCGGTGCAGCCGGTGCATTCCTGAAAATGCAGCCAGATGACAGAGGGTTTTGCACCTTTTTCGACAGCCGCAGCCACTTTTGCGGCGAGTGTGCTGCTAAGTCCAATTGCGGCGCTAGCCTGTGCAACTATTTTTAGAAAGGACCGGCGATCGACGCCGTTGCGAAACCAGGTCGGTACCGGAAGAGAATTGTCGTCACGCACGATGGAAGCCTCCAAATCGAAAGGAGCTTAGGTTATGGATCACTGGAGAACTCGTGGAACCGGGGTACGAGGCAGAAATCTCAAGCCTTGAAAAGGACGGAGCGACCTGTGTCTTACGTAACGGCATGAAACCGAATCCTAAGGACAGTCCCTGACCGATCTTCCACTGGGGAAGTGTTAGGGCATGCGAGGGACCAATTCGAACAGTTGTTCGACGAATTCGATGTAGTTGAAAAATGGAACACTTAGTGCCAGATTGAACACAGGCGTGGTTCACTTCGCGCAGCTACTGAGTGATTGCACACACAAGCCGATGTGATTTTCATCTACGTCTGAGTAATTCTCCGCAGCTCTCCTGTTTTCAATTTCATACGCGACTTCTCTGGTCCTCGATTCAAAATCCATCTTCGACGGATGAAAAACTTTCGGTTAAAGTTTCCGGCTGCTGTGAGCTACGTCATAGCTGGGGGTGAGTTGCTATGACAGGGTAGTGATGGCCCTATCGCAGGGCTACTACTAGGACTCCAACATGCCTACTCTCACCAAAAAACCTCCGCTTCCCTCCGAAGACAAACGCTGGCGAATCGTCAATGGCACCATGCGTCGTCACGATTTCGCGCGAGACGCATTGATTGAGACTTTGCACACGGTTCAGGAATCGTTTGGGTTTCTGGACAAGCCTGCGCTGAAATTCGTTGCAGATTCTCTTCGCGTACCGCTAAGCCAGGCTTATGGTGTAGCCACCTTCTACCACTACTTCACGATGAAGCCGCTCGGCGTGCACAGTTGCATGATTTGTATGGGCACCGCTTGCTACATCAAAGGCGCCGGAGCTCTTCTCGCGGAAGCGGAAAACACCGTCGGCGTGTCGTCGGGAGAGACATCGCCCGACGGGCAAGTCTCTATCCTGACAGCTCGCTGTATTGGCTCCTGCAGTTTGGCGCCAGCCGCGGTTATGGACGGAGAAACGATGGGCAATGTCGATGGAAAGATTCTTCGCGAACGCCTGGAAGGGTGGAAGCATTCATGACCTTTGAAGAACTGGAGCAAATTGGAAGCACGGTAAGAGAAAACCGGAAGTCTGTAAATCGCGAACTGAATGTATGCGTCGCAGCGGGTTGCTTGTCGCTTCACGCCGATAAATTGAAGATGACTCTCGAAGAAGAAGTGAAGCACAGCGGAGTGGCCTGCCGCGTTCGCGGAACCGGGTGCATGGGGCTGTGTTCACAAGGCCCTCTGGTCTCTGATGAACCGTCTGGTCTTCTGTATAAGAAAGTGGCCCCCGACGACGCTCACAACATTATTCACGAACAAGATGGCGCTTCGGTAAAGAAGTTGACCTGCTCGCGTGAACAACCCTTCTTCCGGCACCAGACGAATGTGGTACTGGAAAATTCCGGAAAAATTGATCCGCAGAAGATCGAAGAGTATATCGCGGTTGACGGATATCTCGCGCTGGTTCGAGCGATGGCGGAGAAGACACCCAACGAGATCGTGCAGGAAATCTCCAAGAGCGGCCTGCGTGGCCGCGGCGGCGCCGGATACCCGACGGGCCTGAAGTGGGGTACCGTAGCCAAGACCGGCGGCGCTACCAAATACGTCATCTGCAACGCGGATGAAGGTGACCCCGGCGCGTTCATGGATCGCAGCGTTCTGGAAAGTGATCCGCATCGCGTAATTGAGGGCATGATCATCGCCGCGTTTGCGGTCGGCGCCAGTCGCGGCTACATCTACGTGCGCGC
>DASXLU010000059.1:0-4785 GCA_036496065.1 Candidatus Acidiferrum sp. | reverse complement strand
CATCACTCCCAGGGTAGGCTGATCCGCATTCTCCGGCACATTCAGCATGTACTCAATCCAGTCCGTCCCGTCCGGTACCTGCATATCCACCCAGTCCGTCTCGCCATCCTTCATTCCGCCGTGCCAGTAGACATGAAACCCCAGAATATCGCGATAAAACTTGTCCATCGCCTCCCGATCCTTCACGACGAATCCCGCGTGAATGATATGCGGCCAGGTTCGGCCTCCTGCGTTATATGCACCGGGCATTAGCAGGTCCGGCTTTAGGTTTGCGTCACTCTGGACAAAGATAAGTTTGTGATTCTCTGGATCGAACACGCTAAAGGTTGCGCCATCGGGCCATTTCGTCAATTTTCCAACCTTCACCTTGTTCTTCTTCAAAAGTTTTCTCAAACCTTCGGCGTCATCTGTCCTTAACGCAACGGAGCCAATCAAGTTTTTCGGTAAGGGTCCTCGAATCGCATCAAATTCAATTGGGCCCTTACTTTGACTGGGTGTTCTTTCGCACCAGTTGCAAGGTCCTCCTCTCGGATCGTCCTGTGCCAAGGCCAGCAATATACCGTAATAGAATTTGTCCGCCTTCTTTGGATCCGTCGTCAAAATCCGTACCTGCGTAATACTTAAGATTTTCGGGCGCGGCTTTTCCTTTGCCAACAGCGTGATTGAAACACACATCAGGCAAGCCAAGACAATCGCTCGCCTCACATTTGCACCTTAGTTGGACGCACCGCGCGCCTTGACCTTGCGAATGTCTTCCATCCGCAGCCGTAACCTTGCTTCAAATCCTTGGTCAGTAGGTTTGTAGTACACGCGTCCGGAAAGGTTGTCCGGCAAGCAGGTCATCTCCGTCACCTTCTCCTCGAAATCATGCGCGTATTTGTATCCTTCGCCGTAGCCAATGTTCTTCATCAATCCCGTCACCGCATTGCGCAAATGTAGCGGCACCGGATCCGCCTCGGTTTTGCGAACATCTTCCATCACGTCGCCATATCCCGTGTACAACGCGTTGGATTTCGGCGCCAACGACAAATACACCGCCGCTTGCGCCAGCGCCAGATGTCCTTCCGGCGCGCCCAGAAAATCAAACGCTTCCTTCGCCGCCAAGGTCACCGCCAGCGCTCCCGGTTCCGCCAACCCAATATCTTCGCTGGCCATGCGAACCATGCGCCGCGCCAGATACAACGGATCTTCGCCGCTTTCCAGCATCCGCGCGAGCCAATACAACGCCGCGTCCGGATCGGAATTCCGCACCGACTTGTGCAGCGCCGAAATTAAGTTGTAGTGCTCTTCGCCAGCCTTGTCGTACCGCAGCATCCTTTTCTGCAGCACATCTTCCAGAAGCTCCACCGTGATGCGCCGCGCGTCGCTCGCATCCGGCTTCGCGCTTCGAACACACAATTCCAACGTGTTATAAGCCGTTCGCGCATCCCCATTAGCAAACGACGCGATCCGCCACAAAACTTCCTCGCCCCGCGCTCCATCCGCGTCCTCTGCGTCTCTGCGTTGAGCTGTTTCTTTTTCCCCTGTACCGCCAAGCAGCACATTCTCGCCGCCAAGCCCGCGTTCCGTATCCCGCAAGGCCCGCCGCAACAACTCCACAATCTGTGGAGTCGTCAGCGACTCCAGCACATACACCTTGGTCCGCGACAGCAGCGGCGAAATCACCTCGAACGAAGGGTTCTCCGTCGTGGCGCCAATAAACAAAATGTGCCCCGCCTCCACATGCGGCAAGAACGCATCCTGCTGCGACTTGTTGAACCGGTGCACCTCGTCCACAAACACGATCGTGCGTAAGCCGCTCCGGGACTTCTTCTCCGCATCGGCCATGACTTCCTTAATTTCTTTGATCCCGCTCAACACCGCGCTGAACGAAGTGAACTCGCTTTTCGTCAATCGCGCAATCAGCCGCGCCAAGGTCGTCTTGCCGCACCCCGGCGGTCCCCACAACAGCATGGAACTCAAATTGTCGTTTTCGATTTGTACCCGCAGCGGCTTGCCCGGTCCCAACAATTTCTGTTGTCCTACCACTTCGTCCAGCGTTCGAGGACGCATCCGCTCCGCCAACGGCTGCAGCGCCGCAGGTGTTTCCGGCTCAGGCAAAGGCGCAAACAATCCCATAACCCAAGTGTAGCGCAGCTACCCGCCGCGCCGCCCGCCACTCCTACTGCGTTTCTCCCCTCAGGTCGAATGTTTCTCTGCGCCCACTGTTCACCCTGAGCGTTTTCTGCGAGGGGCGTCTCTGCGTTAAACTTTCTTGCCTTTAGTGTCCATCTTGCGGGCATGGGCGCAGCAGTGCTGCGCCCCTACAGAGGCTTAGCCCGCTGGCGAAACGCCTCATAAAACAGCACCGCGGCCGCCGCCGCCGCATTCAACGACTCCACTCGCGCCGCCATCGGGATATGAATTCTCGCATCGGCGCTGTGCACAATCTCTTCTGGCAATCCCGCCCCTTCGTTTCCCACCAGCAACGCAATCGGCTGGCACCAATCCACTTCCCATGGACACGCCGGCGTATCGCCACCCTTCGCCGCGTCGTGCACGCACGTTGCCAGCGTATGAATCCCGCTCAGGCGAAATTGCGTCAGCAAAATCGCCAGCGACATGCCTGCCACCACCGGCAGATGCAACGCAGCACCCGCCGACGCTCGCAGTGCCTTCGGCGAAAATGGACTTGCCGTCCCACTCTGGCCCGTTGCGGATGTCACCGCTCCCGTAGCCCCAAATGCCGCAGCCGTCCGCACAATCGTTCCCACGTTTCCCGGGTCTTGTACTCCCGCCAACACCACAATCAGCGGGGAGCATGCGCCCACCGGAGTCTTGAAGAGTTGCTCCAACTCTGTCTTCGGCGGCTCCACCAGCGCCGCCACGCCCTGCGGATGTTCGGTGTCGGCGATGCCTTCGAACAAGCGGTCCGTGGTCCGCAGTACGGGAAAACCGATTTCCGGGCGGTCAATCAGCGGCGCGAGCTTCTCTCGATACCTCTCGCCAGTTTCACTCAGCAACACGGCCTGGATCCGGCAGCCCGAAGCCAACGCCTCTTCCACCAGACGGACGCCTTCCACTCCTACGAATCCGCTCTCCGTGGGCAATCCGCCGCGCAGCGCAATACGAAATTCTTTCAGCCATCGATTATCGCGACTCGTCAGAATCTGCGCCGACGCCGACGGCGCCGCCGTAGCGCGCTCGCCCCGTTCGCGACCCGTCTTCGCACTCATAGCCATCCCGTGCAGCCTAGCAGACCCTCTCCCGCCGCGTAAACCCAGCCGCCGCGCTTCAGCGCAATCGCTGTTCACGTCGTGCCAGTTTCGCCTCTGTGTATCGTCTGTCATTGCGCTGGAGTAACGCCTGTGGTAGCGTCCCCTAAATTGCGATCCCAGTACACGATCCGCAATTTCAATCGCAGCTCAGGGGATCTCTTTTGTCTGCGGAAGTTCTGAAGCTCAATGCTGAAAGCCCCAATCCGCAGTTCATACGCTACGCAGCGAGTTGGTTGAATCGCGGGGCAGTCGTAGCGATTCCCACCGATACGCTCTACGCGCTTGCAGCGGATCCCGTGAATCTTTCTGCCATCGAGCAGATTTTTCGCGTGAAGGGCCGTCCGATGAATCGTGCGTTGCCGATTCTTATCAATTCCGTCAACCACGCCGTGGTTCTTTCTCGGGCGCTACCCGACAATTTTTATCGCCTCGCCGAAACCTGTTGGCCCGGCCCGCTCACCATCGTGGTCGACGCGTCCAACCGGCTTCCTCTGAAAGTCACCGCGAATACCGGACGCGTGGCGCTGCGCTGGCCCCGCCACGAAATTGTTCGCCGGCTGATCGATGAAATTGGCGTGCCGCTTACTGGTACCAGCGCGAATCTTTCGGGCTCGCCTACCTGCGAAAGTGGGGAAGAAGTGTTTCACCAGCTTGGCGATCGCATCCCGCTAATTCTGGATGCTGGCGAAACGCAGGATATGCTGCCGTCCACCATCGTGGAACTCCGCGGCGACCTCTGGTGCATTGGCAGGGAAGGCGCCATCCCCACAGAGATCATCCGCGAAGCACTAGACCTCTCTGACGGCTCAGAGCCAGTCTCCGCCTAGCGCACCCTTATTTTTCATTCGAAGACTTGCTCGGAATGACGGGTTCGTGGAAAGGCGAAATCCTGAAACTAACGCGGAGACGCAGAGTTCGCAGAGCACGAAGCGAAGAATCTCTTCGATCTTTAATCCGCGCGACCCGTCGGCGTGTCATCCCGACCGAAGTGGCGAGGCTCCTTGTGGCCGCGCGCAGCGGAGGGATCGCCGCATCCACATCCAACTCATCACGAGACCTTAGTGCGACCAAGCGCCCCGCCTACAGTCCCACCAAGAAATCGTAATCCCCCATCGGGGTCAGCTGCACTTCACCCAACGCCTTCCGATGCACCGACACCACGTCCGTATACCACAGCGGAATATACGGCAAATCCTCCGCCACGATCTTCTGCACTTCGCTGCAAAGCGCCTTTCGCTTCTCACGATCCATTTCCACGCGAATCTTCTCGGTCAGCGCATCCACTTGAGCACTGCGATAGCGTCCCCGGTTTGGTCCGTCTGGTGGAATTCGCTTCGAATTGAACACCAACTCAAAGACATCCGGATCGTTATTGGCGCCCACCCATTTCAAGTAGGAAATCTGAAAATTGCCCTTCGCCAAATCCGAAAACAAAGTGGCAATCTCCAACGGCCGCATTTCCAGATCGATTCCAACGCGCCGCCATTGTTCCTGCAGCGCGGCTCCCAACAGTCGAGCCTGCTCGTCC
>DASXLU010000058.1:0-2772 GCA_036496065.1 Candidatus Acidiferrum sp. | reverse complement strand
CGCGCCGAGTCCGCATATCGGGCAATATTGCGTTAGACAGACAGCAAGCGGCTGAAGAACGAGCGATACCTGCGCAACGCCAGCCGCAAATCTTCGGTCGAAACGTTCTCGCCCTGATCCCACTGCCCTTCTAACTTGCCGCGTTCTTCCGCAAACACTTCCGCCAGCCGCTTCATCGTTCCAGCGACAAGATTATCCGCCTGCTCGACGGCGCGCCGCGGCTCGTCGACGAATCCCACTTGGATGGCATCCCATCGCGCGCGCAGATCGTTGGCTTCGTTGCTGTGGAACAGCGGTCCCGTCTCCTGTTCGAGCGCCGGAGCAGCAGCGGCGCCGGTACCCGCACTAGAGCCAACCACGGTTCGGCGAGAATCATTCGCTGCCGATGCCGGTATACGTGGCACATCTGGCAGTTCACGCTCCGGTCGCAGCGGCGGATTTGCCTCAAGTAGATCGGACGAGCGCGGCTTCGGCTGATTTCTTCCTGCCAAGTCCGCAGTGCTCAATTGCTCGTCCTGCTCGTCGGATAAAACGCGTTTGTCTCTGGTGTCGTCGGTCATGATTCGCTCCTGTTATTCATAGAAAAATTTGTCGTGCTTAAGCGCCCGCGACTCTCGCGGCAGTGGAACGGGCCAGTTCGGGTTCATCAGCCAATTCTGCAAAAAGCGTGCGGTAGCTGATCATGGCTTGACGCATTTCTTCGGTGCTGGCCCGGCCCTGCGCGTGACGAACAGAAATATCGTGGCCTGCCCGGTAGTGCTCCACGACCAGCGGATGATCCACGGAAATGTCCGCAGCGCGTTGCTCGAAATCAGCCACCGGATATCCACGGGCGGTCATTAGCTTTTGTATGAGTCGGTCCGCTTCGAACAGCGCATTTCGTGGATCGTCGACGAAGCGGGATTGGATCCTCTGCCAAGCGCCGACAAATTCAGTACGTGCCGGGGCCGATAGCGCCACCAACTTGTAGCCCTGCACGCGGCTTTCGAGCTTTTGCAATTTCGCTTCGGCGCGAGTTGTGCTGCCGGTTTCTTGAATGGCGCGCTGGTATTCAGGACCGAAGCGCTGTTTGAGCTTTTGACGACGCTGATTTTTGGCAATCAAGGCAATTGCAATGACAACGGCAATCACAACCACAATGGCAACGACCACGGTCGATGTGTTCATGGGCACCTCTGCCGCAAGAAATACTTTCCGGGGGCACAACCAACAATCCGCACATTGCTGTACCCTCATTGGGTCAAAGATGTAGTGGCACAAAGGAATTCAGTTCCATCCGCGGCGGCATGGGAACCTGGCCCGAGAAAGGAATTGACGGAAAACCATCGCCGTCCGAGACTTTTTGGTATGAACCTGCGGGAACGATTGGAATGGGTTGGGCGGATGGGATTTTTGGTATTTATCCTGGCGTCCGCTGCTTTTTTGAGCGCGATTACCGCGATGCGCGTGGCCATTCACGGGCGCGAAGTGCCGATGCCCAACGTAGTTGGGAAAAATGTGGCCGAAGCCAGCCAGATGCTGCGTTCGAAAGGATTATTGCTGCGAGTAGCAGACCGAATTTATAGCGACGAGCCGATCAATCACGTGGTGCGACAGACTCCTCCGCCGGGCATGCAGATGAAGGTCTCGCAGCAGGCGCACGTGGTTCTGAGCCTGGGACAGAGGCAACTGGAGATTCCGTCGTTGGATGGAAGCACGCTGCGCGTTTCGCGCATTGAGTTGCTGCGATCGGGATTGCAGGTAGGCGAAGTGTCGGCGGTTTCGCTGACAGACCGGGCGGCCGATGTGGTGCTGGAGCAAAGTCCCAAACCAGGCAAAGGCGCTGCTACACCGCGAGTGGACGTTTTGGTTGCGGCAGGCGCGCGCGAGCCATCGTACGTGATGCCATTTTTATTGGGCTACGGAGAAGCCGAGGTGCAGCGGCGGCTCGACCAGGCCAATCTTAAAAGAAAAGTGAACTATGTCGCGGCGCCCCAATGGCCCAAGGGAACGGTAATTGACCAGGCTCCCCTGGGCGGGACGCGGATCGTCGCATCGACTGAAGTCGAATTGACGGTAGCGAATTAAGAGCGTGTCACTTTTTTTGCTGTTCACCGCTCGAAATGCCGCTTATCAATACGCAACCACGAACCCTCTCCTCGAATCCGCCGCTTAGCACAATCTTCCAAGGAATAGCTTCAAAAGCATCGATCGGTTAGGTAGTATCCGCACCGGGAAGCCGGGAACAAATCCTCGCGAAATTCCGTTGAGTTGGTGGACGCGAGTGGAGGGTGGATGCGAGTGCGCTTGGCGGTGCCGATTGCTCTGCTTCTGCTGGGACTAGTGAATACCCGATGCACGAGCGCCGGAGACGCCACCTCGAAAAGCCACGCGCCGGATGTCTTTCAGGCGCAGCAGCCGATTCGCGTCGACGTGAACCTGGTGAATGTCGCCTTCACAGCGCGAGACGCACGCGGAGCATTGGTCAATAACCTGACGAAGGATGATATCGATCTTTTTGAGGATGCCGCGCCGCAAAAGATCGAGTTCTTTGCAAAGAGCACGGATCTGCCACTAACTCTGGCGCTGATTGTGGACGTGAGCGGGAGTCAGGAGCATTTCGGGAAGAAGCACGAAAAAGACCTGGAAATATTCTTGAAGGAAATGTTGGGCCCAAAGGATCGGGCCTTTGTGATTTGCTTTGGCAACCATCTGCGGCTGATCAGCGACTACACAAATTCGGCGGATCAGATTCTGCAAGACTTGAAAGATTTCGATAAGGGCAAAAAGCAT
>DASXLU010000057.1:0-7949 GCA_036496065.1 Candidatus Acidiferrum sp. | reverse complement strand
TACACACCGGAAGTGGTGGAGCGGATCACCGGCATTCCCAAGGAACAATTTCTCAAAGCTGCGGACTTATTTACCTCCGTCCGTAAAGATGGGGACACCAAGAAGGTCTCGACCATAATTTACGCGGTAGGATGGACACATCATAGTTTCGGGACGCAAATCATCCGAACGGCTGCGATCCTGCAACTTCTCATGGGGAATGTGGGTCGCGCGGGCGGCGGAGTAAACGCGCTGCGCGGACACTCAAACATTCAGGGCGCCACAGACATGGCCGGAATTTTCGATAATCTTCCCGGCTATCTTAAGGTGCCGATTCCCGCTGATAAATCATTGGGCGACTGGGTCCATCGAAGCACTCCCACGCCGTCAAAGCCTGCGGAGTGGCAATCGTTCAATTACTGGGGCAATACTTCCAAGTTTGCGGTGAGCTTCTTGAAGGCAATGTATGGCGACGCCGCCACGAAGCAGAATGATTTTGCCTTCGATTACTTGCCAAAGGTCGACCGCAATTATTCCTGGACCTATCTGTGGGACAACATGTACAACGGCGTCGTCAAAGGCCTTTTCGCCTTTGGTATGAATGGCGTCGCCATCGGTCCGGACAGCAAGAAAAATATTGACGCCCTCAAGAGAGCGGACTGGCTCGTTGTCGGAGAAATTTATCCCGACGAGACAAGTGAATTCTGGCGTTCGCCCGGCATCACCACCGACGAAATGAAACAGATTCAAACTACTGTGTATCGATTGCCATGCGCCGGCTTCGCAGAAAAGGATGGCACCTTTACCAATTCCGCGCGCTGGTTGCAATGGAAGAATGCCGCTTTGCCCTTGCCCGGAGGCTGCCGTCTCGACCAGGCAATCGTGGCACAAATTTTCCTGCACGTGCGCGCGCTCTATCAGGCTGATCCCGGCAAGTTCGCGGATCCCATCTTGAAATTGACTTGGAACTACACCGACCCGAGCAATCCGTCGCTCGCAGAAGTTCTCAAGGAAGTTAACGGCAAGACTTTTGTCGACGTCGAAGATCCCGCAACCAAGCAGCAACTGAAAGCCGGACAACAATTACCCGGCTTCGCTTGGCTGAAAGATGACGGCTCGACGTCCTGCGGTAACTGGATTTATTCCGGCGCCTACACCGAAGCCGGAAATCTGACTGCTCGGCGCGACCCAGCCGATCCGTCCGGCATGGGGGTGCACCAAAATTGGGCATGGTCCTGGCCCGCGAATCGCCGCGTACTCTATAACCGCGCCTCCTGCACAGTCGAAGGCAAGCCTTGGGATCCGTCGAGGCGCCAGGTTTGGTGGAGTGAAGCTACACAAAAATGGGTGGGCAATGACGTGCCGGACTTCAAGCCGGATTCCAAGCCGTCGGATCACATGGGGCCGTTCATCATGAATCCTGAGGGTGTGGGACGTTTGTTCGCCCCACTCGGCGCATTTGCTGAAGGACCACTCCCGGAATTCTACGAGCCGACGGAAAGCCCGGTCGATAACATCCTGCACCCGCAACAGAGCCGTAGCCCGGTCATCAAGCGTTTCCGGACACCAGACGACAAGTACAGCACGCCGCAAGATGGATACACGATAGTGTGCACCACGTATCGCATGACCGAGCACTATCATTACTGGACCAAGAACAATCCCATGAACGTGCAGCTTGTTCCCGAGCCCTTCGTTGAAGTTCCCGAAGAATTGGCACACGACTTGGGAATCGCTGGCGGTGAAAAAATCAAAGTGTCCAGCATTCGCGGTACCTACATCGCCAAAGCCATGGTCACCAAGCGCATCAAGCCGATGATGATCGACGGCAAGAAAACCTATCAGGTGGGTTTCCCGATTCATTGGGGATATCGCGGCATTGCGGAAGATGAAGGAAATACCGCGAAGACTCTGGCGAATCTCGTTACGCCCACCGTTGTCGATCCGAATGCGTATACACCCGAGTTCAAGGGATTTCTCGTGAAAGTAGAGAAGGCGTAGCCATGAGCCAGGCGACACTACGCATTCAGAAAATGTCGGCACACACCGGCTCCGTTCCCGGCCAGGGCACGCAGCGCGAGGAAGTTGTCTGCAAGCTGATCGATACGACCACGTGCATCGGTTGCAAGGCCTGCGAAGTTGCCTGCATGGAATGGAACGATCTGCCCTTCGGCAAAACCGTCTTCGACAATACGTACCAGACGATGCCGGATACGCGGTGGAACTATTGGAACTTGATCCTCTTCAACGAGCACGAGCGGGAAGATGGCTCGCTGCAGTGGCTCATGCGCAAACATCAGTGCATGCACTGCGCGGAACCAGGTTGCCTGGAAGCTTGCCCCGCCGACGGCGCCATCGTGCAGTACACCAACGGCGTGGTGGATTTCCAGCAGGATCACTGCATTGGTTGCGGCTACTGCATTTCTGGTTGTCCCTTCAATATTCCCAAGCTCAACAGCGTCACGAAACGCGTGTATAAGTGCACTTTATGTACGGACCGCGTCAGCGAAGGGCTGGAGCCTGCGTGCATCAAGTCTTGTCCCACGGGATGTTTGCACTTCGGCACCAAGGACGACATGCGCAGCTTGGCCCAGACGCGCGCTACCCAATTGAAAGATCACTACGGATTCCCAAACGCCGGAGTTTATGATCCCCCGGGCGTAGGCGGCACGGGCGTTATTTACGTTTTGCACGACGCGACGAAGCCGGAACTGTACGGCGGTTTGCCGAGCAATCCAACGATTCCACTTGCGGTGAAACTGTGGAAGCATCCTCTGAAGTGGCTTGGGAATCTGGCGCTGATTGGCGGGCTGGCCGGATTGTTCATTCACTATTTGCGCTTCGGTCCGAAGGCGCGTGAAGAAGAGGATTTGGTTCCTCATGAAGGAGCGCAACCGTGAGTCACCAGGAACAACTCATCCCTCACGGACACATCCTTCGTTATACCTTCAAGGAGCGACTTAACCATTGGGTGGCCGCTTTCTCGTACATTTATTTGATGCTCACCGGACTGGCTTTCTGGTCGCCTTCACTATACTGGCTCGCCGCAATCTTCGGAGGAGGACCATTCGCTCGCTTCCTGCACCCGTGGGTGGGACTCATCTTTACGGCTGCGGTCTGGTACATGTTCATTTTGTGGTCGTCGCAAATGCATTTCACCGACGTGGATCGCCAGTGGTGGAGTTCCTTGCACTACTACATCACCAATCAAGACGAAAAGATGCCGCCAGCCGGCCGCTACAACGCTGGTCAGAAATTGCTCTTCTGGAGTTTCTTCTTTGGCGGACTGTTGTTGCTGCTATCCGGGCTGGTGCTGTGGTTCACCGACTACATTCCCTGGAGTCTGCGTTGGCTGCGATATATTTCTGTGCTACTGCATCCCATCGCAGCGCTGCTGACGATCGGAAATTTCATGATCCATGTTTACATGGGCGTGTTTGCGGAACGCGGCGCATTCGGTTCCGTAATTCGCGGCGATGTTTCGCTGGTCTTTGCGCAGCGCTATCATCCGGGTTGGTACGCTGAGATCGTTGGAAATTCGCCGCCCAAGAAATGACATTTTTATCCGCTGGAAAAATTAATTACAACGCTCGCATTCAGCGCGCGGAACTTCTCGCTTCACGGTACGCCTTCGCAAAAGAAATCCTGAACTTTTATCACGACCTCGCACAATTTCAACAAAAACTATATGAGCGTCTGCCCAAGGAGTGGGGCAAACAGGCGGTAGCGCCCGCAAACGGAGATTTGCGTTCTGAGCTGAACTTGCCCGTTTTGCTTCCTCACTTTGGAAGTTTTTTGACTTTCGTTCGCGGCCATGCGCCGGGACCACTCGCCGCCGAGGCAGGACTGCTTGAGACGCGCGGCTCTACGACTTGGATCGAGATTCTCGAGGATTACTGGAAGAACGGTCTCCACGAAACTTCGAACGATGAGCGCGAGGGCAATCCAGACTCCGCGGAACCTCTGCTGGAATTCCTGAGTCGGGGGTTTCTGCAACCGTATGCAGAATTCGTTGTCGGTGCCATGCTTCCACCCAACTTGCCGATGGTTACTTGCCGCTGTCCGCGGTGCAATTCCCTGCCGCTCCTGGGCGTGCTGCGCCCGGAAGGCGATGGCGGAAAACGCTTTCTGCAGTGTTCTTTTTGTTCGCAGGAGTGGGAATTCCGGCGCATCTTCTGCGCATTTTGCGGCGAAGAAGGCGAAGACAAGCTACCTGTCTACGTTGCCGAAGAATTTCCGCATGTCCGCGTCGAGGCCTGCGACACCTGCAAACACTTCCTGCGCACCATCGACATGACCAAAGATGGGAATGCCATTCCGCTTGTCGATGATCTGGCGGCAATGCCACTAAGTTTCTGGACGCAAGAGCACGGATACGCGAGAATTCAGGCCAACCTGCTGGGCACTTGATCCCAGCTTCGAAACAATCTGTTTGATTGGGAGGCTGCACTCATGAAAAAGATTGCTGCTTGGTGTGCCGTGTTCTTAGGATGTGTTGGCGCTTTGCACGCTCAGACAACACAGCCTGTTCCATCTGCACAACTGACCGTAATTCGCGCGGGTTCGCTGATTGACGGCGCAAGCGATGCCGCCAAACAGAATCAATTGATTTTTGTGCGCGGCCAGCACATCGAGAAAGTCGCGGATGCTTCGGCGGCAATTCCGCCCGATGCCAAGATAATCGACCTGTCGCACGCTACCGTGCTGCCCGGCTTGATCGATTCGCACACCCACATTTTTCTTTGGGGAGAAGATCCCGCTAAGGGCGGTTACGATGCGAATCTTTTGAATGCAGGCATTGCGTTGCGAGCCGCTCGCGCAACATACGCCGCACGCCGCGCCTTGGAGCAGGGATTCACAACCATCCGCGACGTGGAAACTGAGGGAGCCGGTTACGGCGATATCGAAATTAAGCAGGCGATCGAAGAAGGCACCATTCCCGGCCCAAGGATATTCGGCTCGACGCGAGGAATTTCTTCCACCGGCGGCTACAACCTGGAAGGCTACGCGCCGGAAATCACCGTGCCCAAGGGAGTGCAAATCATTGACGGGCCTGTTGAGGCGCGCAAAGCCGCCCGGGAACAACTCGATCACGGCGCGGACTGGCTGAAGGTGTACATGACGCATCGCTCTTGGCTCGACGCGAAAGGCAATCTCGTGTCGCAACCCACGCTTACGGTGGAGGAATTGCGCTCCATCGTCGACGAAGCTCATGGTTGGGGAAAAAAAGTGGCCTGCCACGCGTACAACGGTGTCGGCTTGCAGCGCGGATTAGACGGAGGATGCGACTCCATCGAACACGGACTGGAAATTTCTGATGCACAGATCGAACAGATGTCCCGCCAAGGAACCTGGTACTGCCCAACACTAACTGTTTATTACATGGATTGGGCGCCAGAAGACACAGCCGCTGGAAAACGCGATCGCGCTCGGGCGATGGTGCACGAGAAATCATTTCAGAAAGCGATGAAGGCCAACTTGAAAATTGTTTACGGCACCGACATGGGCGGCATTCCGTGGCAGGAGCCGATGGCACAAGAATTTCACCGCATGGTCGCGCTGGGAATGGCGCCTATGGACGCGATCCACGCAGCGACATCGCGTTCGGCAGAAATGCTGGACAGTAAAGGAAGCCTTGGTGTGATCGCACCGGGGGCTTACGCGGATATTATTGCGGTGAGTGGCGATCCGGTGAAAGATGTGACGGAACTGGAGCGAGTGAAATTTGTGATGAAGGACGGCCAGACCTTCAAGAATAGCTTTTAGGATTTTGAAGAGAGTACGAGCCAGGCCTTGTGCAGCAGTTCTTGCAGAGAAAGCTGCACTCTGTCAGATCCGCTCAAAGTATCTGCACCACTGGTCACCGAGGAAAGCCCGGATGCGCTCATTCGCGGCGCGGCACTTATGTTCTCATTCGTTCCGAACATAATTCTGGCAAAACTGAGATTAGACACGATGTTCTCCTGCAGCCGCTATCATTTGCGGATTAATTGATTGTGCGGTTTTTGCAGAGGAAAGCGAGTGTGGCGAACCCGGTTGACGCTCGTTAGTCACTGACCTGACGGACAGGTCTGCTAAGATGCCAAGATTCAAAGCGGGAGGCATGCCTTGGACGAACAGAATTTCAAGAATCACACCAAGTTTGTACCGGCGTTTCACTTCTTTATAGTGCCGGTGCTCCTGGCGAATTTCGTATCGTCAATTTACCAGCTGAAGGCCTCGGACTTTACTGTCGGCGGCTTGATCGCCGTGCTCACCGCGGCGGCATTACTTGTTATGGCATTCCTTGCGCGGATTTTTGCACTAAAGGTGCAAGACCGCGTTATCCGTTTGGAAGAAAGGCTACGTTGCGCACGCCTGTTGCCGACAGACTTGCAGGCTCGCATCCCGGAATTCACGCTGGGTCAGTTGGTCGCCTTGCGCTTTGCCAACGATGCGGAGTTTCCAACGTTGGCGCGAAAAGTCCTCGACGACAAACTAACAGACAGGAAGGCCATCAAGCAGATGGTCCAAAACTGGCGCCCCGATCATCTGCGCGTCTAGTCCGCTTTGGTTTAGAAAATGCTGCGCACGACGCCCGCTTCGGCGGGTACAGCCGCTCCGTTGATGGCCGCAGCTTGATTGCTGGCAACAAAGGCGACCACCGCGGCTATTTCTTCAGGCGTTTCGAATCTTTTTAGCAACGAGCTTGGCCGCGCCGACTGGAAGAATTGTTTTTCCAGTTCCTCGGCCGTAATTCGCTGCTGTTTTGCCATGGTTTTCAGGAAATCTCCGACACCTTCCGAAGCCGTCGGCCCAACCAGAATTGAATTCACCGTCACGCCTGATGCGGGAATCGATTCCGCGATGCCGCGAGCCACGGCTACTTGTGCGGTCTTCGTCATGCCGTAGTGCACCATTTCCGCCGGAATTTGCTGGCCAGACTCGCTGGAGATAAAGATTACCCGCCCCCACTTCTTTCGCAGCATGCCTGGAAGATAGTGACGCGTTAGCCGCACGCCGCTCATCACGTTGGTCTCGAAGAATCGCAGCCATTCTGCATCCGGAATTTCCAGAAAAGGCTTCACCTCGAAGATTCCCAGGTTGTTCACCAGGATGTCGGCTTCGGGCACTTGTTTCAGGAACGCATCGATGCCTGCCGCCGCGCCGAGATCGCCGGCTACGCCACGCACATTGGCGTTTTTGTGCTGCCCGCGAATCTGGTCGACGGCCTTGGTCACCCGCGCTTCTGTGCGTCCATTGACTACGACATTTGCGCCTTCGCCAGCGAGTGTCGCAGCGATCGCAGCGCCGATCCCCGCAGTAGAACCTGTCACAACCGCAATTTTTCCTTGCAGTCCTAGATCCATGCTCGTCCTCCTATGGCGCTACTACGATGGGTTAACGTGCGGATTGTTCAGCTTGCCGCTTTGGCTGCTGCCACGCTGCTGGCAAAGGAGTCAATCTCCGCAATTTCTTTTTCCGACAGCTGCAAATCGCCTGCTTGCATGACACCCTCTGCCTGTTTGGCGTTGCGAGAGCCCACGATTGCCCCGTTGATGACGGGCCGGCGCAGAGTCCAGGCTATAGCCACTTCTCCCGGATTGCGGCCCTGGCGTGCGGCAATCTCTCTAATCTTTTCGACCAATTCCAGATTGCGAGACAATTTCGGTTCTTGGAATTCCGGGTTGCGGCTGCGGAAATCGTCCTTCGGCAGATTCTTGGCTCGCTCGCGGGTCATGCCTCCGGTTAACATTCCCGAAAACATCGGCGAATAGACGATCACGCCTATTCCCCGTTGCTGGCAGTAGGGCAAAGTACTCTCTTCAATCTGACGACGCAGGATTGAGTATGGCGGCTGAAGCGACGTGACCGGAGCGATCTTCTCCGCGCGCTTGATCTGCTCAGCATTAAAATTCGATACGCCAATCCAGCGAACCTTGCCTTCCTTCTGCAGCGCGGCCAGTGTTGACCACGCCTCCTCGAGACCC
>DASXLU010000056.1:0-7302 GCA_036496065.1 Candidatus Acidiferrum sp. | reverse complement strand
CCCAGCGTCCGCGCCGTAGCCTGCTTGTCGCCTTTGGTCTGCCGCAACGTGCTCAGGATCGCCCTGCGCTCCAACTCCTCCAGCGGCAAGATTTCATTTTCCGTCGGCGTGCGGTCCGACATCGGGTAATGCAAGCTGCTCGGCAAATCATGCACGCTCACGTACGGCCCCGACCCCAGCGCCACCGCCCGCTCAATCGCATTTTCCAGTTCGCGTACATTTCCCGGCCAGTCGTATGCCATCAGCCTCTGCATCGCGTCTTCCGTCATTTCTCGCGGAGAGCCGGCTGCCTCGCTCGATCGCTCCAGAAACGCCGTCACCAGCAGCGGGATGTCGCTCTTGCGTTCGCGCAACGGCGGCAGCTTCACCTGCACCACATTCAGCCGGAAATACAGGTCCTGCCGAAACGTTCCGTTCTTGATCGCCAGTTCCAGGTTCCGATTCGTCGCCGCCACCACTCGCACGTTAATCGATTTCAGCTCCGTCGAGCCCACTGGCTTGATTTCGTGCTGCTGCAACGCGCGTAACAGCTTCGTCTGCATCTCCAGCGGCATATCGCCAATTTCATCAAGAAATAGCGTTCCGCCGTTCGCCGCTTCAATCAGACCCTGCTTTGTCTGCATCGCTCCAGTGAACGCACCCTTTGTATACCCAAACAGTTCCGACTCGATCAGCGTTGGCACCAGCGACGAGCAGTCCACCGGCACGAAAGGCTTGTTTCTCCGCGCGCCAGAAAAGTGAATGCTCCGCGCCACCAGCTCTTTTCCCGTGCCGCTCTCCCCCAAAATCAGTACTGGATGCTCGCGCAAGCTCACCTTCTCAATCATTTTGTACACGCGCTGCATCCGCGCCGACGTCCCAATGATTCCGCCAAGCGCCGGCGAAGTCCGCAATTGTTCCCGCAAAATGCGATTCTCTCGCTTCAGTTCCACCCCACGAGTCACTTGCTCCAGCCGCGCACGCAACTCCTCCACGCGAAATGGTTTCGTCACATAATCCGCCGCGCCCAGCCGCGTAGCCTCCACCGCGAAATCGATCGTTCCCGCCTGCGTCAGCATCACCACCGCCACTCCAGGATGGCTCATCGTCACTTTACGCAGCAGGTCCAGCCCGCTTGCTCCCGGCAATCGTAAATCCGCCAGCATTACATCCACCGACGATGTCTCCATCACCGCCAACGCCTCGTCCTCGGTATTCACATCCATCACGCGCAATCCACTTTCTTCCCCAACCCTTCGGCAAACGTTGCGCACTTCCGGATCGTCATCCACTACCAGCAAATTCACCGGGGTCTGCTCCCGCTGAGCCCTTCGCTCCCTTCGCAAATCCAGTATTTCCGTGGAAGCCTCAAAATTCGCGCCGAACACTCGGCTGATCTGTGTGTCTGCCATGTACTCCGTTTTCCTTGATTCAGTTTGTGGCAGAGTTGGGAGCGAGTGCCGAAGCGGGACAACCTGCCGTATCATTCCGGGAAAGTATCTTGATTTATTCTTAGGCAAACCTTATCTATTGTCAAGTCGGTAATAATAACAAAATGACACTGGGATGACTGCCTATTCCAAAAGGGGTTGCCTCTTCGGATGTTCGCATCATCATGCTAACTCTCGAGCGCTTCTCTTAACGATGCCGCTTTACCAGCGCCCGCAGAATTCCTTCGCTTTGCGATCCGGCCACCAGCATCCCGCCCGATGCCGCTAATCCGGTAAAATGCCCGCGTTCCGCATCTTCATCCACTCGCTTCCAGGTCATTCCATCATCGTGCGAAATGTACATGCCGCCATCCGCCAGCGTGATCACAAATAAATATTCGCCTTGATATTTTTGGTCGATTTGCCCAGCCGGCAAGCCATTTTGCCGTCGCTGCCAGTTGCTTCCCTCATCGCTCGACGCATACAACCCGTGATCTGTCCCAAGGAATAGCGTCCCGGCAGTTTCTCCGCTTGCGATCCATTTCACCGACTGCACATCATTCGGCAAGTCGCGCCACGTCGCTGTGTTCCCACCGTCTGCCGATACTCCGAATTTATTCCCCGCAACGGCGTAAATCTTCGCGCCTTCCGATCCCACCACCAGCATCGCCATCACTGCCTCATTCTTCCCAAACGCTCGCAACAACACGCAACCTCCACCGCGATCGCATCGCGCCAATCCTTCTTGCGTCCCCACCCAGATGCTCTTCGCCTCACCCAGCCACGGCCCACTCACGATTTTCAGCGGCTTCGGCCCCACACGCACCGCCGTCTGTGACTTCCTGCTTCGCTCCTGATGCCCCGGCAATGTCAGCTTCCACTCCGCCCAGCTTTCTTTCCCACCTTCCCGCAGCCACAACCGCCCATCGTCCGTCCGCAGTATCCATCCCCAGACCGTTCCGTACACCTGCGCCACATTTTCCAGACTCAGACTCGCCGCTTTCTTCCCGTTCGCTCCGCCCGTACCATTCGCGCTCACAAGATTCAGCGGACTCCAACTCTCGCCCCCATTCTGGCTCTCCAGAATTTCCTGCCCGTTGCGCTCCAGTATCATCGCCAGATGCCGCGGTTCACTCCACGCGCTTTCCAACTCCTTCACCACTCGATGGGTGAACCCTTGGTTTTCCGCAGTGAAATTCTTTCCTTCATCCGCGCTCACCAGCACGCCCTGCGCCTCTGTCCCGATCATCACCAATGAACTCTTCTCTGTTTCATTCGCAAGCACCACCACACCATTCACCACCCATTCTTTCGGCGTGGTCCTCTCCCAACTTTCTCCGCCATCCCTCGTCACCCACAGCCCTTCCGTCGTTGCCGCATACAATGTCTGCGGCTTCCCCGGATCCTGCACGATGGCCTGCGTTCTTCTCGCAGCATAGGGAATACCTTGCAACTTGGTCCATTGCTCGCCGCGATTCTCGCTGCGATAAATTCCCGAGCATGCGCTCAGGTACACTCGCGCTGGATCGGTCGCATCCACTCGCAAGCTCATAATGTCCGAGTCATCAATCAACCCTGCAATCACCGGCTTCCACGTTTTTCCGCCATCCGTCGTCTTCCAAGGCAAATGATAGGTTCCCGCATAAATCGTGTTGGCATCTTTCGAGTCGATGGCCACCGAATCGAGGTTTCGCAATTCCTCATCGCCCTCAGGCGAAATTCGTTCCCAGTTTTTTCCCCGGTCTCTTGAGCGAAACACTCCGGTTCGAGTTCCCGCAATAAATTCGTCCAGCTCGCTCGGCGCCATTTCCAACGCGCGCACCGCTTCTCCCGCAAGCCCGGTCAGCTTCCAGTTTTTTCCCGCATCCTCAGTGCGAAACACACCGCCGCCCGCTTGCGGGTCCTGATACCACGCTGCCGCATACGCCACTCGCTCATCCCGCGGGTCCGCCAGGATTCGCGTAACCACCGCATCGGTCCGCGTTCCTACCCGTCCACGCAGCTCCCATGCCTTCGCGCTACGGTCTCGCACAAACACATGTCCGTCGGCGGTTCCCAGGTACAGTGTTTTTCCAGCGCTCGCCCCTAGCGACACCACCAATCCGCCCTCCGGACCCAAGCGCTCCCACGTCTGCGCTTGCCCCAGCCCGCCGAAACTCAGCGCCAGCAGCGCGCCCGCACAAATCTTTACTCGCAAACTTTCCTCCGTCTCACCGCACCACCTCGCCACAAAATAAATCGGGCTCCCCGAGTTTTCCCGGAGAGCCCGATGATGTTTTCATTTCATGTCGCGGTTCGCAACCTGCAGCCAGCCGTGAATTGGCCAGCCTTCAGGCCGCTTATCGCGAGCACGATGTCTAGTAGGTCGCGCCTTCCGGCACCAGCACGAAGTCAACCCTGCGGTTGGCCTTCTCCTGGCCCTTCTCGGTGGACGCTTCGCCGGTTCGCGTTGTAACACGCGATTCATCGATGCCCTTCTCGCCCAAGTACTTCTTGGCGAGATCGGCACGTTGCTGCGCCAGCTTCGCGGCCTTCGGTTCCTTCTTGTCTGCGAATCCGACGATCACCACCTTGGCGTTCGGATCGCTCTTCAAGCGCAGCGCAACGTCGTCGCCCACGCGCTTGCAAGCATTGTCGAAGCGAGCTGCACCAGGCTTGGTGTAGCCGCAGTCGCCAACCTTGGCTGCTTGTGGTGGCGGTGCTGGCTGCTGCACGTCAACGGTAGTCGTGGCACTCGTGCGGCCGCCCTGACCGTCGTCTGCCGTGCAAGTTACTGTGTAGCTGCCTGCCGACAATCCGGTCGAGTCAAACTGTGCCGACGGACCCGTGCCGGAAACCTGGCCACCTGTCGCCGAATAGCCGTAGGTGATCGGATCGCCGTCTGGGTCGCTGGCCGTGGAATTAATCGCTACGCGCTCACCCGCGATAATCGGGTTACGTTCCGGTGCGCAGGAAATTGTTGGTGGACGGTTCGGGCGCTTCGCCACTGCAACGTCCGTAGAGCAAGTTGCCGTGCCGCCTTTGCCATCATCCACTTTCGCGTTGATGGTGTAATTGCCAATCGCCAATCCCGAAGGATTAAAGCGGACGTCGGGACCGCTGCCATCCACTGTGCCGCCCGTCGCCGTGTAGGCGTAGGTCAACGGATCGTTATCAGCGTCGGTTGCATTCACGTGAATTGCCACGGGATCCGTGGAGCCTTGATAAACGGATGGTTTATCCGCGGAGCAAGCCGCAACCGGAGGATGATTCGGTTTCGGCGGTATGGGTGGGTAGCCCCAACGCAATACCAGCCCGGAACCAATCTTGAAATTGTTCTGCCGCCCGGTGGCATTCAAATTCGTTCCGTTGAAGTTGGTCATCAAATAATCCGCTTCGAAGAAACGCCATGCCAGGTTCTTCAGCAGCACCACGTCCACGCCGCCACCCGCCTGCATTGCGAACGAATCCTGCCCGGTATCGCCGGTCAACTGTGCCCCACCATGTGCGTCGCCTGCCATGAATTCGATGAACGGCACAAAGTGGTCAAACTTCCGGAAATTGATTCGTGGGCCGAACAGGTACGTCTGCCAGCTCCCGCTCAGTGAAAGCGACTGGAAGTTGCCGCTGGCGTCCGTCTGGAAAATCTGCCGCGAGAAGTGATACGCGCCGATTTCCGCGACCAATCCCAACCAGTCCGTTGCATTAAACGCAAACGAACCCGTCGCCCCGTGATTATTCCAATTCTGGAAACCATCTCCCGGATTGAAGTTCACATAGCTGTACATTCCCGCCAATTCCCATCGCGGTGTCAGCCGTCCCCACGCATGCCTATTCCACGCGTTATTTGCCCAATCCGAAAAAATATCCGCCGGCATCGGCGCTGCTGCCGGGGCTGGCATCGCAAATAGCGTCCGCGATGCCGGGGCGATGTTGTATTCGCCCGTTGTGGTTGGGGCCTTCATGCTGTTTTCTGTCGTGTCTTTCTCTTTATTTTCTGCGCTCGCATCTTTTTGCTGAGCCCAGAGCGGCAGGGCTAGCATTGCCCCCATCGCCACAGTTGCACACCACTTACGCATAGCTTCCTCCCTAAACGCTTTCAAGACATCCCCCGAATTTGCTGCGTATTTTCACAACAGTCTGCTGTAACGATAACGGAGGCTGCGGGACTGCGCGCAGCTCTCTCTCTTGTTCTTAGTTCTTTCTTGGGCGGTTCAGCATTACTACTTACTCGCGTAGCGCGAGAAAACGGATAGAACAAGCTGCTGTCCGCCCAAGAGCATATTCCACAACTTCATCATTCTGCAAGTATTTCCTTCGCTATACACGATCCCCACAATCCCCAACCGAACGTAGTCCATATAAGATGCTCGGCGGGGCCCCTCGGATTCAATCTTCTGTCAGTGAGACTGCGCAAAACCCCTTTTACGTTACACTGACACTCATCTATGAATCCCATCATTCCCCTCGATCTCAATTGGGCTGGTCATTCTCGCTCCATCGCCTCCGCACTTTTGCGTTCTGGCGACGCGGCGGTGCTTATCGATCCCGGCCCCGCGTCCACAATCGAAACTCTTCGCCAACAGCTCGCTCTCCAGGGTCTTCGCGTGCAGGATCTCAACGCCATCCTGCTCACCCACATTCACCTGGATCACGCTGGCGCGACCGGCTCTCTCGTCCAGGAAAATCCGCGTTTGCACGTTTTCGTTCATTCGCGTGGTCTTCCACACATGGCCGATCCTTCCAGACTTTTGAGTAGTGCCCAACGGCTGTACGGCGGAGATATGCAGCAACTTTTCGGCGTTTTCTTGCCTGTTCCCGCCGCGAATCTCCAGGCGCTCGACGGTGGCGAGAATATTCCCGTCGGCTCCCGCACTCTGCAAGTCCTCTACACTCCCGGCCACGCATCTCACCACGTCACTTATTTCGACACCAGCGAGAAAGTCGCCTTTGTCGGCGATACGGCAGGAATCTGCATCGAGGGCAATCCTGTTGTACTGCCCGCCACTCCGCCGCCCGACATCAACATCGAGTTGTGGGATGCCTCTCTCGATGCCATTGCGAATCTTCACCCGCAGCGCCTTTTTCTCACGCACTTCGCCTTTTCCGATAATCCGCCGCAACACCTCGCCGACTACCGCGAGCGCCTGCATTACTGGAGCGACGTCACCGCAAAACTCCTCGCCAGCAATAGCGATGAAGACGCTGCGATGCGCGCCTTCGGTCGCGAAGTGGCTGCCGATGCCGCGCAATCTCTTCCTCCCGATGAAGTCGCACACTACAACTTCACCGGCTCCTTCCATCTTTCCTGGCTTGGCCTAGCCCGCTACCATCGCAAGCGCGTCGCAGCCTCCACGAACTGATCGCGCCACGATACTGTGCCGCTCGAATAGCGGCGAGGTTTTGCAAGGAATCAGGAACCTTTCTTCTCCTCAGCGCGTATGTTTCAATGCAACCCACGGAGGACACTTATGCCCATCCTTAACCACGCCGGCCACGCCGCGACCTTTCGTCTTCTGCGCGCCACAATCGCCCCTGCGCTAGCTGCATTAATCCCACTAGCAGCGCCAGTTGCCCCGCGACCACAAACCAACTCCCGTTCTCCGTCCTTTGTAGTGGCCAGCCTTCAGGTTGGTTCCTTGCAACACGCTGGCTTCTCGCAACAGGCTGGCTCCTCCCAATCCGGCGCAGGCGCCGTCATCTCCGGCGAAGCCAGCGCAAAAGATGTTGGCCTTCCTCTCTATCCAGGCTCCAAGCGCCACAAAGATAAAGATGACGGCTCCACCGCAGCCAATCTCGGCTTGTGGGGCGGTGGCTCGGGCTTCAAACTTGTCGTGTTGAAAATGGAATCGGCTGATTCAGCCGACAAGGTTGCCGGCTTCTACAAAAAAGCGCTCGCCAAGTACGGCCCGGT
>DASXLU010000055.1:0-3832 GCA_036496065.1 Candidatus Acidiferrum sp. | reverse complement strand
GGGGCGCCCTACGGTATGGTCATTCAGGGTGTGGAACCCGGAAGCCCCGCGGAAAAGGCTGGGCTAAAGGGCGGCGATGTAATCACCGCAATTAACGGAACGCCTGTGAAGGTCGGCAATGACTTGGTGAATCCGATCGCTTCGGCGCCGATTGGAAGCAAGGTGAAGATCACCTACTTCCGCGACAAGCAGCAGAAGGATACGACCGCAACGGTGGAAGATCGTACCCGCGTGTTCCCGAATGCTGCCAACCGAGTGAACGGCTCTCCCGATGAGCCGGCGCCAGCCGAGTTCGGTCTACACGTGGAAAGCCTCACTCCCGAGCGCGCTCAGCGCGTGGGCGTTGAAGGGCAAAAGGGTGTGCTGGTCAGCGAAGTGGAACCGACCAGCTTTGCGGACGACATCGGATTCGCTCCCGGAGACGTCATATCGGAAGTGAACGGCCAGTCCGTGACATCCGTGGATGACTACCGGAAAGCGATTGCCAAACTCAAGGCCGGGGACAATGTGGTGTTTAAGGTCCTTCGGCATAGCTACAACGACCGGGTGATGACTGTGTTTCTGCCCGGAGTCGTGCCGGCAGACGACAAGCAGCAATAAGGAAGAGCGTTCGAAACGATGCGTCAGCTCTGTAAGAGAACTGTCTTCGGACTCGTACTCGCGGCAACAGTTGCGGGCGGCTCGGCGCTGCCCGCATCGGCCGCCGCGAAGACTGCGCCTGCGCCGCACAAGAAGACGCAGAAGAGCGTGAGCAGCGCGAATACAAGTTCGAAAGCGGCAGCCAAGAAAACTACGCCAACCAAGAAAAGCACGGGCGCCACCACTGGCAAGTCGACACACACTGCGGCAACCAGAACTGCATCTGGCAAGTCAACGCACGGCGCCAAGTCTTCTTCACGACGCAGTCGCAAAGTGAAGGGCCAGGCGGCTCCTACGCCAGATAGAATCAACGAAATTCAGGAAGCGCTGGCGGCAAAGGGCGCCTATGAGGGTACGCCGTCCGGTAAGTGGGATGATTCCACGTCGGACGCCATGAGGAAGTTCCAGTCGTCTCACGGCCTGAATCCGACTGGAAAGCTGGACGCGCCAACATTGCAGAAGCTTGGTTTTGGATCAGAGACGGCGGGAATGGGCGCGCCGACGCCGCCGCCGAATAGCGTGGCGAATCGCTTGTTGTCTCCGGCAGCCAAGCGCGACGAACGCAAGGAAGAACCAACGCCTCAAGAGTAACGGCGGAACTCCAAAATAATTAAGCGCTTCAAAGGAATGCTAGCGGGAGTGGTGCGCGAGAAAGTCCCAGATCACTTCACTTCCGTTCAGGTTGCGAGTGGTTTCACCGATCAGGGCAGCGGGCAGATATTGTTGTCCGCCAGGCCAAGTATGGCCGCCGTGGACAACAACGTAGCTACGAACCTCGCTGCCGCCGGAGCAGGGTGCGTACGTTTCAACGCGGATCGAGGTGCCATCGCCCGCCGAGTCTGGGATGGCGTCCTTTTGCGGCGTAGTGGCGCATTGATCCAGCGCTAGCCATTTGCGGATGCTGTCGTCGTGCGAGAGCACCGTGCCACCCTTCCCGTCGCGCCGTAGCGCGCCACCCTCGATTGGAACCAGCGGGTCGTCGGTGCCTTGAACGATCATCACCGAAACGGACTTTGCTGGATGACAGCTTGCTGCGACTTCAGTGGGAAGGGAAGCGCCTACGATGGCCACTGCTGAGATTCGATCGGAGAGATCACATGCCAGGCGTCCGGCCATGAAACCGCCATTGGACATACCCGCCGCATAGATCCGTGCGGGATCGATTTTGTATTTGGCCGAAAGATTGTCGATCAGCGCGGAGATGAATTTCACGTCGTCGACGTTCTTCTGGTCGGAGGGCGTGGCACCGCGACCATCGGCCCAGCTTCGCTGCAGTCCATCCGGATAGACCACCAGGAATCCGTGCTCATCGCTCACCTTATGGAAGTGCGCAAGCTTCTCTTCGCCCTCGCCTGTGCCCAGGCGGCCGTGCAGAGCGATCAACAGGGGAGCTGGTTTCGAGCTGTCGAAACCTTTGGGAATGTGCAGCGCATATGTGCGTTCGGCGCCGTCGACTGTGAGCGCGCGCATTTGGTCGTCGGACGAAGCGCTGGTCAGCAAGCCATTCAGGATGGCTATAGCGATGAAGATCGGAGCTATCAGCAAAAAGTGCCGTGGCTTCATTAGACCTTCTCGTTGGTATTGAACCCGGGCCCTGGCAAAAAGTGGCGAGAAAAGTGACGCTTAAACCAGGTACGATCGGCTGCGGGAAAGGTATTGGGATATCTCCACGGCAGCGTTGCGGGCCGCCTCAAAAGGCGCCCACTGCAAAAACCTACTCGCACAGCCGCCTGCCGCTTCCGACGGTAGGGTCGATATATGCGATAGAAATTTTGCGTTTGTGGGCGCGAGAGGGCGGGAGTAATCTTTGAGTATGTTGAGCAAACCGCAGAAGATTACCAGCGCCTGTTGCCTGATGTCTTGTAGGCGTGCGTCTTCTGGCTTGGGGAGGCTGACCCGGTAGATCTTTGAGTTTAGCCTGAGTTCTTTTGCCCACCCCAGAAACCCTGGTTGGTGGGTTTTTCATTTTTGGGACGAAAGGTTAGAGGTTTACTGGAGTTCAGTTGACTTGTAGCTGGCTCTAGAACGGCAAGTAGCCTTCAACGAGTTGCCGTTATAAGACGGCGCGGTCGCCAAGTGGCAAGGCATGATTCTGCAAAGACCGTGTTCCTGATGGTGTCTCAGCGGATTCAGAGACTTGCGAAAGCGAGGTCGGGTGGAAATAGGCGTTGCGAGGGTAGTTTGGGTACAGTTTTGGGTATAAGGCTGGGTATAGTTTGATGGCTAAGGCGCGGTGCCCAAGTGGTAAGGGAACGGTCTGCAAAACCGTTATGCGTGGGTTCGATTCCCACCCGCGCCTCCAACTTCGTCGTCGATAATTTGCGAAGCGTTCGTGAGGGTGCTGTTCAGGGTCACTTCGTGGAGAGGCAGCCCCGGGAAGAGCCAAAAGTTACTGGTCTCGATCCATCTGTCAATTGTGCCAGATGACACCGACTTAACCACTGTCCAGTATGGCTACGGGCGTACGAGACGAAGGCACGAATCACGCTGTCCTTCTCAGACTTGGTCTCCTACGCTTGTCATAGCTGGAACAGGTGAGGGCGGCTACTTCAGGGCGGTTGTAGTCGCCTTTGCTTTACGGTTTTCTTTGAGCGTGGCCCTTGCGCACGCGAATTCTCATCTTGGATGACAACCAAACCGTTCGCTGCCCAGTTCTCCCGAGCAGTGGAAAGCAGGCCCCATGTCCGCTATCGACCCCGAGTTCGACCTCATTCGTCTCGACTCCAAAGACAATGTCGGCGGCGATTGGATTGGAACTGCGAACAGCCTTCGCGAGGCTGTCGAGGCAATTCGCATACTCGGCGCAACCAGGCCCGGCAAATACATGGTGTATTCGCAGACGGCTGGCTCGAAAGCAATTTATCAAGCCACAAACGGGAACGTGACTCCGCTAAACGGCGCGGCTAGTGCCACGTCGGGCGGTTGAGGTTAGTGCGCGCCTGGATTGTAATCTTTGCATTTGCAGCCGGGATACCAGCACTTGTGCTTTCCTCTCGTTCCTGCGGTGAGACGATGAATCGCCTTCAGTCGGGGCGACCGCCAATTACCCTGTAGGTACAGACTCGTCGTCTACTTCCATGCCTTGTTCCTACATCATCGACAAAGAAAAACGTTTGGTGATTAGCACTGGATGGGATCACGTGACGTTCGCAGAGGCGAAAGCCCACCAAGATCAATTGAAGAACGATCCTGA
>DASXLU010000054.1:0-9577 GCA_036496065.1 Candidatus Acidiferrum sp. | reverse complement strand
CCAGGCCATGGGTAAGATTGAAGAAGCTCCATCGTCTTCTTGTCCACGTGCTGGATATTTTTTCCTGCTTTCCTCGCGTATCGATCGATGAAGTACTCAATGAGCATCGGAATATCTTCGGATCGCTCCCGCAAAGCGGGGACTTCGATGGGAAAAACGTTCAGGCGGTAGAAGAGATCGCTGCGAAACGCGCCCGCATTGATGGCCGTTTGGAGGTCACGATTGGTGGCGGTAATCACCCGGACATCGGTCTGGATGGATCGATTTCCACCGACGCGCTCAAATTCGTGTTCCTGCAAGACACGCAAGAGTGCAATCTGGGTCTCGGCTGGCAGCTCGCCGATTTCATCGAGAAAAATAGTCCCGCCGCCCGCCAACTCAAAGCGGCCAATCCGTCGCTGGGTCGCGCCTGTAAAGGCGCCTTTTTCGTGTCCAAAAAGTTCCGAGGGGATCAGGTCTCGCGGGATGGCAGCACAGTTCACGCTGACAAATGCGCATGAGGAGCGGCGGGACCGCCGGTGTATCGCACGGGCTACAAGTTCCTTGCCCGTCCCGGTTTCACCGGTGATCAGAACAGTGGAATCCGTAGGAGCAACTTTGGATATACGAGAAAGCACTGCCCGGAGAGCTGCCGACGACCCGACGATCTCCTCAGACATGAATGCTTTATCGATTTCTTCCCGTAGCGCGACATTCTCGTGTTGCAGTCTCTCCTCGGCCTGCTTGCGGTCTTCGATGTCGGTTGCGGCGACGTACCAGCGAACGATTTGTCCCTGCTCGTCGCGAACAGCGTTCAGACGGAGCAGGAACCATCGGTATTTCCCGTCTACGCGCAGTAGGCGGGCCTCCTCATCCTGCACTAGCCCATGCGTGCTTGGGGCTTGAAGCATGCTGGTTATGCTCCCCCGATCGTCCGGATGCACCAGCTTGTCGACGTCGCAGGTTCTCCAAACATCCAGGGGAACGCCGAAGTAGTCGAGGCCAGCTTGATTGAGAGAAAGACGAACCCCATCGGGGCCGAGCACGGCAACGTGTTGCGGGGCCAAATCCAGAGCCTGTCGCAGCTCTATTTCCTGCAGTCGAATCTTTTCTTCCGCACATTTGCGCTCGTGGATGTCGGTGTTTTGTCCATACCACTTGACCAACTTTCCCGTTTTGTCATAAAGGGGGACGGCGCGAGCTAAGAACCACCGGTAGATTCCGTCGAAACGCCGCAAGCGTGCTTCGGTTTCGCCCGGCTGACCCGACGCTAAGACCGATTTCCAATATTCCACGTGTCCTGTGACGTCTTCGGGATGGATCACAACTTGCCATCCCCAGCCGCGCGCGTCCGACAATGGGCAGCCCGTGTAGTCTTGCCATCGTTGGTTCAAATAATCCACGTAGCCGTCCGGCAATGCGCTCCACACCAGGCCAGGAATGGTATCAAGCGCCAATTGGAACTGAGCTTCGCTGCGACGAACTTCGGCCTCTGCTCGTTTGCGGTCCTCGATGTCGATACTCGATCCATGCCATTTGACAATTTTCCCGTCTTTGCCGCGGACCGCGACTTTGTGGTGCAACATCCAGCGATACATGCCATCCGACCGCCGGACTCGCGCTTCGTACAGGAAGGGTTCGCCACTGGCCAAAGACGCACGCCACCTGTCCACGATTCCTTCCACGTCATCAGGATGAATGTAAGCCGTCCAATTCCAGCCTTGCACATCCTTCAGCGAGCGTCCCACGTACTCTAGCCAGGTTTGGTTGAAATAGTCGAGGTAGCCGTCAGGGAGACTAGTGTGGATTAGCGCGGGAGATGTGTCGATGGCAAGGCGAAGCTGATCTTCCATACTTTTCAGATTTTCTATATCGTGACCGGTTCCAAACCACCGGATGATCAGGCCCATTTCGTCGCGGATCGGATCGATGTTGACGATGAAGCGACGATACGAACCGTCGAAACGGCGGAGGCGCGTCACGACCTCGAACGGTTTGCCTTCCGAGCGAGCCAAGTCCCATTGGATCGAAAATCTCGGAAGCTCTTCCGGAGACATCACCGAAGGCCAAGCCCAGTGTGCCAACCCGCCCGTGGTGCTTCCGGTGAACTCCCGCCAAGCTCGATTTACAAATTCGACAGAACCATCGGGAAGCGCGCTCGCAAGAAGCACTGGAATCGCATCGCTCGCATTGCGAATAGCCGACGACCCGCGCCAGTCTAGAATGTCTGAAGTTTCCTGTGGCATTTTGACGACCATACTATCGCTAATCGCCCTCCTCCGGACAATCGCCAGTGGACTTTAAGGACGCCAAAGCTTTGACGCCGCCGTCAACATCATGACGGCGGTCCCGCTTCCTCCCGCCGAATCCTAAGCCGTGCTCGAGCCGGAAACTCCTAAGCGCAGAGCAGATAGCTCGTTGCCCGCTTGTTGAATCGATTGGCGCGCGAGATGCACCAACGATCACGACTACGGTTCGCAATTTCTGGCGGCAGTACATCGTACCCACTTTCGCTTGTCCATAGGGTTGGACGCGCCAGCGCACTGGAGCGATATAAGAAAATGTTGGGGTCGACGCGCAGCGCAGGGCGGGGAGCTGTTGTCAGCCGGGCCGCGGGAATCCTCGTGCTCCTGGCCGGGATATTTCTCGCCGCCGGTTTGTGCGCGGCGAATCCCGTGAACGATAACTCCGAGTCCAGCATCTTTGATCCCCGTTCAGCCAATGCGGAGTCACTTTATCACCTTTCAAAATTCGTTCTCAGCATCACTGGTTTGATTTTTCTGGTGGTTCTCGGGCTGCTCGCATACGCAGTGGTGAAATTCCGCAATCGTGCGGGAGACGCCGGCCGCGAGCCCGCCCAAGTGTATGGCAGCACTCAAATTGAACTGGCTTGGACGGTCATTCCGATCGTGATTGTGGTCGTTCTGTTTGTCGCAACCGCGCGAGTGATTCACGCCATTCAGGACGCTCCGAAACCCAAGTCTGCTATGGACGTTACCGTTATCGGGCACCAGTTCTGGTGGGAACTTCGATATCCGGGATTGGGCGTCGTCGCCGCGAACGAAATGCACATTCCGGTAAGCGGTCCGACTCGTCCGAAGCCAACGTTCCTGAAGTTGCTCTCCGCCGACACGGACCATAGCTTCTGGGTTCCCCAACTGGGCGGGAAAACAGACTTGATTCCCAATCGCGTCAATCAGATGGCGCTCGAACCCGAGCATACCGGCATCTACCTCGGCCAGTGCGCGCAGTATTGCGGCACGCAGCACGCAAAGATGCTTTTGCGGGTCTCAGTGGATAGCCCTGAAGATTTTGACGCGTGGGTTCGCGCACAAACGCAGCCCGCGATTCAAGACGAACGCGAAGCCGCAGGCAGGCGTGTGTTCGAAACGACCGCGTGCGTGAACTGTCACACGATTGGCGGCACCAACGGCACGGGACGTTTCGGCCCAGACCTGACGCACTTGATGAGCCGGCAAACCATCGCGGCCGGCGCGGCGGAAAATACCACGGCAAATCTGCGCTTGTGGATTCAAAACCCGGATGCCATCAAACCTGGCTCTCTGATGCCGGCTATGAAATTGACAGACGCGGATCTGGACGCCCTTGTGCGTTATCTCGAGACGCTTCGGTAGTGGAAGGAATGGGAGATCAACTATGTCCTCGGACGTGATGGCCATTCGAACTGCGCCGGTTGCGGATCGGCCGTGGGTCGAGACGCTTCACAGCTGGGTGACCACGGTTGACCATAAGCGTCTGGGAATTCTGTACATTCTATACGCTCTGCTCTTTCTGGTGGTTGCTGGATTTGAAGCGCTGATTATCCGCATCCAGTTGATCCACGCGCATAACGACTTTGTTTCCCCGCAAGTCTTCAACCGCATGTTCACGATGCACGGTACGACGATGATTTTCTTCGTCGCCATCCCCATCTTATTCGGGTTCGCGAACTATCTGGTCCCCTTGATGATCGGGGCCCGCGACATGGCGTTTCCTCGGCTCAATGCTTTCAGTTTCTGGCTAACTGCGTTCGGTGGCTTTCTGCTTTATTTCAGTTTTTTTGGGGGAAGCGGACTGTACGGCGCCGGAAATGCGCCGGACGTTGGTTGGTGGGCGTACGCTCCATTGACTTCGCGGGCGTTTTCGCCAGGCCACAGCTCGGACTATTGGACTGTTGCGCTGTTGGTCGCGGGATTCGGGAGCATCGGCACGGCCGTGAATCTCATCGCAACCATTCTCTGCATGCGATGCCCGGGAATGCACCTCAGCCGCATGCCTTTGTTGGCGTGGCTCAACCTGGTCATGTCCGGAATGGTTTTGATTGCGGTCACTCCGCTGTCCGCAGCACAGATCATGCTGCTCGTGGATCGGTACCTGGGGGGCCATTTCTTCGATACCCAGGCGGGCGGTTCAGCCACACTCTGGATGCATTTTTTCTGGATCTTCGGACACCCGGAAGTTTACATTCTGATTCTTCCTTCTTTCGCCTTTGTGTCGGAGATCGTTCCGGTGTTTTCCCGTAAGCCGATCTTTGGGTATCCGGCGATGGTCGGAGCCTCGGTAAGCATAGGGTTCTTGGGCATGAGTGTATGGGCGCACCACATGTTCTCCATTGGCATGCCTTCCTATACCAACAGTTTTTTCACGATTACGACTCTAGCCATAGGTGTCCCCACAGGAATCAAAATCTTCAACTGGCTGGGGACCATGTGGGGCGGCAAGATTCTATTTAAGACGCCAATGCTGTTCTGCATCGCATTTCTTGCCCAGTTTTTGATTTCGGGGCTGACGGGAATCATGCTGGGCAGTGCGGCTTTCAATTGGCAACTTACCGGTTCGTATTTTGTTGTGGCCCACTTCCACTACGTGATCGTGGGCGGAATCTTATTTGCGCTCTTTGGCGCATTCTACTACTGGTATCCAAAAATCACCGGCAGAATGCTGAACGAAACGCTGGGAAAAATTCATTTCTGGCTTTTTGTCCTCGGATTTCACCTGACGTTTGACCTGATGCACATACCCGGACTGATGGGAATGCCGCGCCGCATTTATACGTACGAACCCGGACGCGGGTGGGACACGCTGAACTTTCTGGTGACGCTTGGTGCGTTCATACAAGCTATCGCAACCCTGGTTTTCGTCGCGAACCTTATTATTTCCTACTTCAAGGGACCTCGGGCGGGGAACGATCCTTGGGACGCTTGGACTCTTGAATGGTCGGTGAGTTCGCCTCCACCGGCCTACAACTTCGCCTCCATTCCGAAGGTCGGCAGCAGGCGCCCGCTATGGGACCTGAAGCATCCTGACGATCCGGACAGCCGCTATGAGTAGGGGGAACGAGCGATGAGCGCAATAACGACTCCAATCAGCGCAACGCCGCCGGCGTGGAATCTCCCTTATCGCGGCAAAGTTGGGATGGCGTGCCTCATCATCGCGGAATCCGCGATCTTCACGATTTTCGTTGTAGCGTATCTTTACTACGCGGGGAAAAGCCTTGCGGGACCGACTCCCCGGGAAGTGCTTGAAACGCCAATTTTCTACACGATTTGCCTGTTATCCAGCAGTATTACCATCCACTTCGCCTCCAGGTCGCTCGAGCATGGCAAGCGCGGAGGGTTTCTCGTCTTATTGTTTCTCACGATGCTCCTCGGAGGCCTCTTTCTCTTCGGTACCGGACAAGAGTGGCATCGGTTGATTTACGAGCACGGATTGACCATTTCCACCAATCTTTTTGGGACAACCTATTACTCGCTCGTCGGTCTGCACGCCACCCACGTGACGGTGGGCCTGTTAATGATGGGGATCGTGCTCATATTCGCCGTGGCTGGGCGCGTCGGTCAAGAGCAGTCCGCTCGCATCGAAGTGCTCTCCATGTACTGGCATTTTGTAGACGCCGTGTGGGTAGTCGTTTTTACCGTCGTTTACATTCTCGGACGCTGAGGAGAAGCAATGGCGACGCCGCAAAGCGAACACACGGTGGCACACAACGTAGTCGAATTACCTGCGCCGACCGCGTGGCCCTTTATCCTGGCGGTTGGATTTACGTTGCTTTGCGCCGGGCTTTTGACCAACGTCTCTGTCAGTGTTCTGGGCGCGGTGCTCACCATTGCCGGTTGCGCCGGATGGTTCAGGGAAGTATTCCCCCATGAACATGAAATAGCGGAGCCCATCATTCCGGAAGATCTTTCCATTGCCACTGATCGCGGTGTGGTCGAACGTCTTCCTATTGCGCCGGAGCAATCCCGTGCGTGGCTTCCTATTGAAACCTATCCGATTTCTGCAGGTCTGAAAGGCGGCCTCGCGGGCAGCGTAGCTATGGCCGTGCTCGCTTGTACCTATGGCTTGGTGAGTGTTGGCAGCATCTGGTATCCCATCAATCTTCTCGCTGGGGTGGTATATGCGCCTTCAGAATTGCCTTCGCTGGCCTACCTGAAGGAGTTTCATCTCATAACTTTTATTATCGCCGTGATTCTGCATCTCACTGGGTCCGTGCTGGTCGGCCTGCTTTATGGCGCGATGCTTCCGATGTTCGCGCGCCGTCCTATCCTTCTGGGGGGGCTCATCGTTCCCGTTCTGTGGTCGGGCCTCTTGTACTCCACGATGGATCTTTTGAATCCGCTGCTCGGTAAATATATCCATTGGGGGTGGTTTGTCGCATCACAGATTGCCTTTGGTGTCGTCGCCGGTTTGGTGGCAATCCGACAGTCGCGCGTGCCGACGAGCGAGAATCTTCCTTTCGCCATGCGCGCTGGAATTGAAGCTCCCGGAGCAATGGCCACGCGGGGAGACGGAGAGAAACGGCCGTGACGCGACTCTGCTCCTTTCTAGCCTCTCTAACGCTCGCTGCGATCGCGCTCTCAGGTTGCGCTGCACCCGCTGGCAAGCCGCGGGAAGGTTCGGAAGTGCTGGCGCCAAATGAGGTTCTGGATTTTGAAACTCTGTATTCGGACAACTGCGCAGGCTGCCACGGAGCAGAGGGGCGGGGAGGAGCGGCGATCGCCCTTTCGAATCCCGTATACTTGGCGATCGTTGACGACAAAGCGATGCGCAAAGTCATCGCAAGCGGCGTTCGTGGCACTGCGATGCCGGCATTTGTGCAGAGTTCCGGCGGAATGCTGACGGACAAGCAGATTGATGTGATCTCCGGCGGAATCCGTTCTCGCTGGAGCAAGCAAGGCATTCTCACCGACGCCAATCCGCCTTCCTATGCGGCGACTTCTGCGGGCGATGTTTCTCGTGGCGAGCTCGCCTACAAAACTTATTGCGAATCCTGCCACGGCGTAAGTGGTACGGGGACCGCAAAAGGTAGCGCGGTCACGAACGATTCTTTTCTCGCGCTGATGAGCGACCAAGGGCTGCGGACCGTCGTCATTACCGGGCGTCCCGAACTGGGGGCTCCCGACTGGCGCAGAAATGTGCCAGGCAAACCGATGTCTAACCAGGAAGTTACAGACGTAGTGGCTTGGCTCGTTTCGCGTCGAGTCCAAAACCCAGGACAACCATATGCCGTATCGAATCAAGGGCAGCAGTAGGAGTCGGATCCATGTCGAATGAAAATGTGCTTTCCCGCCGCGGGCTGTTCATGAAGCTGGGGATTGTCTTCAACGCTCTGGTGGCCGCCGCACTTGGCGTGCCCATCTTGGGTTTTCTCCTTTCCTCCATTTCACGCGGCCGCGGTAACGGCTACCTTTCGTGGGTGCCACTTGGCTCGGTGAATGAGTTCCCGGAAGGCGAGACGCGCTTCGCCACTTTCCGAAATCCCTTCGTCACTCCTACGGACGGCAAAACCGTGGACACGGCCTGCTGGGTGCGGCGCGTCGAAGCCGAAAAATTTCAGGTCTTCGCAGTGAACTGCGCGCATCTCGGCTGTCCGGTCCGCTGGTTTCCGCAGTCTGGCCTGTTCATGTGCCCGTGCCATGGCGGAGCTTATTATCGCGACGGCTCGCGTGCGTCCGGTCCTCCAGAGCGTGGGCTGTTCGAATATCCCTACAAAGTGGAGAACGGCTTGATCACCATTCAGGCGGGCGAGTTGCCGACGCCGGGAGCTACAACTGCCGCTCTCATTGGGAAAAAACCGCCATGCGCGTCCTAACGCAAATCGGGGATTGGTTCGAAAGGCGTTTGCAGATCGCGGCTCCGATCCGCGAGGTCTCGGAGCATCCCGTTCCGCGTAACACCGCCAGTTGGTGGTACGTGTTTGGCAGCGCTGCGCTAACTGTTTTTATTCTTCAAATCGTCACGGGAATTCTATTGGCGCTGATTTACGTTCCGTCAGGCGCCGAGGCGTGGAGCAGCCTCCAGGCCCTGAACCACGATGTGACTCTGGGCTGGTTCATCCGCGCATTGCACGGTTGGGGTTCGAATTTCATGGTGGCGATTGTCCTCATTCATATGATCCAAGTGTTTCTTTTCGGCGCGTACAAATTTCCTCGTGAGCTGACTTGGATCGTTGGGGTTTTTCTCCTGTTGATGACCTTGGGCATGGCGTTCAGCGGGCAAGTACTGCGCTTCGATCAGGATGCGTATTGGGGATTGGGAATCGGCGCATCAATCTCCAGCCGAGTCCCGATCATCGGACCTATGGCAGTCAAGTTGATGTTGGGCGGCCCAATCATCGCTGGCGCGACGCTGTCCCGATTCTTCGCACTTCACGTGTTTGTTATTCCCGGGATGTTGATCAGTTTTGTCGGTCTGCATCTCTTGATGGTGTTGAAACTGGGCATCAACGAGTGGCCCATGCCCGGCCGAGTTGTGAAGCGCTCGACCTATGCGAATGAGTACCACGAATTGACCAAGACCGATGGGGCGCCGTTCGTTCCCTATGCGATATGGAAAGATCTCTTCTTCGCCGCATTCGTCCTCCTCGCGGTAGCCGCCTGCGCGCTGTACTTCGGTCCGTTCGGACCGACCGGCAGACCCGATCCGACGATCATCCAGACTGCGCCGAAGCCCGACTATTTTTTCCTGTGGCTCTATGCCTTGCTTTCGCTGCTGCCTCCCTCGATGGAAACGCCCGCGCTGCTAATCGGTCCGGTCGTGGTGATCTTGGCTTTGCTACTCCTTCCATTTTTGTCGGGAGAGGGAGAAAAGAGTTGGCGTCGGCGCCCCATCGCGGTCTTAACCGTTCTGCTGGTTGCGATAACACTGGGAACATTCACGCATCTCGCGGGATTTACTCCTTGGAGTCCGCACATGAACGCCTGGAGCGGCGACCCGATCCCCGAGAGAAATCTGCACGGCTCGACCGCGCTTCAGCGGCAAGGTGCGCTCGTCTTTCAAGTCAAGCAATGCCGCAACTGCCATTCGCTTGGAGAGTTGGGTGGGCAAAGGGGTCCCGCTCTGGACACCGTCGCCGTACGCCTCACTCCGGATCAACTCATCCGGCAAGTTATTCAAGGAGGGGGCAACATGCCAGCGTACGGAAAGAATTTGAGCCCTGCGGAGACCACTGCCCTCGTGGCGTTTCTCAAAACTTTGCATCCGGCGGGACAGGCCGCGGCCCGGGATGCTTCGCGAGACGCTGCGCTCGCGGACGATCAGACGGGAAGCCCTCGCGCCCAACCTTAGAGTACCGATGTCATTGGCCATCCAAAACGCG
>DASXLU010000053.1:0-5913 GCA_036496065.1 Candidatus Acidiferrum sp. | reverse complement strand
GCGAGGGACTCCAAAAGTTGGCGGGCATTCCGCAGCGTCAAGCACCGCCAGCCGTCCACTTGTTCCGGCCCCGACATAAATCAGGCGTCCTCCCGACTCGATTCGCGCAACGATTGCGTCAACGGCTTCTGCAATCGCGGGTATTTCTCGCGCAACGCTGGCCGCGACCTTGCTGTCTTCGCGATTCATCAATCGCAGTATCTTCGCGACCGGCATCCTGTCGAGATTTTTCGAAGCCGGATTTCTTTGTTCGGTCGCCCCGCGGTCGTTGCGCAACAATTTTTTCTCACTGGAGTGCATCTTGGAATTATATCTGTTGCCCGCCTAGTTGCTGGACCTCCGCGGAATAATTGGTCCGAAGGTGCAAGACCTTCGACGGATGCCGCAACAGGAATTGACATGAACGACATCGAGCCAGCTTCCCGCTGGGCAATCGACGTGGGCAATCATCTATGATGGTTAGGCCGATTCTTGGCCGGTACGGGATTCCTCATACATGGACGTTCTCAGAAAGCTTTTCGAGCAGCGCTTTCATTCGACACCGACACGTATTCAACCGGTTCAAGGCGAACTCGGGGGTTCGGGGCGCAAAATTATTCGGCTAAGCAATCAAGACATCAGCGCGATTGGCGTGCTTTACGGCGTGCGGGAAGAAAATATTGCCTTCCTGGAATTTTCCCGGCACTTCCGCAAGCATGGATTGCCTGTGCCCGAAATCTATGGCGAAGACCTGAACCAGGGCGCGTATCTGGAAGAAGACCTGGGCGACACGTCCCTGTTCGAGTTTCTTTCGAAAAATCGGAATGAAGCAGACATCGCTCCCGCAGTGGTCGAAGTTTATCGCCGGGTTGTCGCGGTCTTACCTCGGTTTCAGGTGGAAGCAGGGAAGGACCTGAACTATGCCGTGTCCTACCCGTGCTCGAGTTTTGACCGTCAATCCATCGCTTGGGACCTGAACTATTTCAAATATTATTTCCTTCGTCTCGCGTCGATCCCTTTCAACGAACAGGCCCTGGAACATGACTTCAATCGGCTTACCGATTTTGTCTTGAGCGCGCCACAAGACTTTTTTCTTTATCGTGACTTTCAGTCTCGCAATATCATGCTGCGCGACGGCGATCCCTTTTTTGTGGACTACCAAGGCGGCCGGAAGGGCGCGCTGCAGTACGATATCGCTTCGCTGCTGTTCGATGCCAAGGCGGACCTGCCTCCCGAGCTTCGTCAGCAATTGCTCGACGAATACCTCGATCGGCTTTCCAGCTTTCTGAAGCTCGATCGCGACGAATTCATGCGCTATTACTACGCCTACGTTTATGTCCGCCTGATGCAGGCACTGGGCGCGTATGGATTTCGCGGATTCTACGAGCGAAGAACGCATTTTTTGCAAAGCGTCCCATTCGCGCTAAAAAATCTGCGCTGGTTGCTGCACAACGTTACTTTGCCCGTTGAATTGCCCATGCTGATGAAGGCGTTTCAGGGCATGTTAGGCTCCGAAAAGCTGAGCAATCTGGCCGGGGAAACCCAGAATCTAACCGTGCGCGTCTTCAGTTTTTCGTTTCACCAGAGCATGCCGCAAGACAATTCCGGGAATGGCGGCGGATTCGTCTTCGACGCCCGGAGCTTGCCGAATCCCGGTCGCGAAGATCGCTTCAAGCCGCTGACGGGCAAAGACGTGCCGGTAATCGACTATCTCAATCAGCAAGAAAGTGTGCACCAATATTTGGCGGCAGTACTCTCCCTGGTGGACGCCAGTGTGAATAGCTATCAGCAACGTGGCTTCAAGAATCTGATGATCTCGTTTGGCTGCACCGGCGGCCAACATCGTTCCGTTTTTTTGGCGGAGCAACTAGCCAGGCGGCTGCGGCTCAGGAATGGCGTGGACGTGGTGGTGCGCCACCTTGAATTGGAAAAGATGGGCAAATGAAGGCGATGATTCTGGCTGCGGGACTAGGCACCCGTCTCGGGCCACTCACCACTGATCGTCCTAAAGCCCTGGTGGAAGTGGCCGGCCGCACACTGCTCGAAATTACCATCACACGCTTGAAAACTTTTGGGGTCAGCGAAGTGATCGTCAATGTTCACCACTTCGCGGACATGGTCGTGAACTACCTGAAAGCCAACGATAACTTTGGGCTGCGCATTGAGATTTCGCGCGAAGACGTACTGCTGGATACGGGCGGCGGACTGAAGAGGGCGGCTTGGTTTTTCCTGAGCGATAGTAAGGGTTCGGGCGAGCCATTTATTCTGCACAATGTAGACGTCATCAGCACGATCGACCTGCGACGGATGTTGCAGGCGCACAACGAGGCTGGAGCGCTTGCTACGCTCGCGGTGCAGGACCGAGAAACGTCGCGATATTTGTTCTTCAATGAAGCGAATCAGTTGTGCGGTAGACGGGCCGGACGAAATCAGGATCCGGAGATTGTCTGTCCTTCGCCGACGCTTCATCAGCGAGCCTTCGCCGGAATTCATGTGATTTCGCCGCGTTTACTGGGATCGCTGAACGAAAATGGCGTCTTTTCGATTATTCCGTCGTACCTGCGGCTTGCGGGAAGCGGAGAAAAAATACAGGGATTTGCAGCGGACCAATATTACTGGCGCGACCTGGGTAAACCTGACCAAGTGTTGCAGGCCGCGGAAGACTTCAAGCGCCAGATGTTCTAGAAAACTGGATCACGATCAATGCGCAGCGTCTGTAGCTAATCCCAACGCCTTCATAACAGCATCATGCACGGCGGGGCGCACCTCGGCGATTTTGTGATTCTCGCGCGTGGGATTCACGCGATTCGTTAAGAGCACAACAAAGAGTTGGCGATCCGGATCGATCCAGATGGTCGTACCGGTGAAGCCGGTGTGCCCATAACTGTGCGAGGAAAAATAGTGGCCGCTGGAGCCGCCTTCGGTGGGAACGACCCAGCCAAGGGTGCGAGTATTTTTCGCCAGCGGTTGCGGCACAGTGAATTCCGCAATGGTGGCGCGCTTCAGGATACGGTGGTGCGCGTAGACGCCGCCGTTGAGCAGCATTTGGCAAAAAGCTGAGAGATCAGGTGAAGTACTGAACACACCCGCATGACCAGAGACTCCTCCAATCGCAAATGCATTTTCATCATGCACTTCGCCTTGTATAAGGCGATGACGCAACTGGTTGTCGATCTCCGTGGGCGCAATCTCTGGCCAAAGCGATTTGTCGGGACGGTACATCGACTTCTTCATGCCGAGTGGATGAAAGATGTAGTCGTTGGCAAGCACGTCGAGCGTTTTGCCGGTGAGGCGCTGAATTATTTCCGCCATCAAGATGATGCCGAGATCGGAATAGACGACCTTGGTGCCCGGCTCGTATTCGAGCGGCTCGGCGAAGATGCGCTGCATCGTGTCCTGTTTGCCTGTTGACGTGCGCCAGTACTCTTTGAAGGGTGGCAGGCCGGAAGTGTGAGTCATCAAGTGGCGCACGGTGACTCTGTGGCGCCATTCGGGCTGAGGGCCGCTGGGCCATTCGGGGAGATAGCGTTCGATGGGCGCATCTAAATCAAGGGGAGACGGGAAGTCGCCCTCCACCAGTTTTTCCACCAGCGTGGTGGTCACCACCACTTTTGTGAGCGAGGCGATGTCGTACATGGTGTCGAGCTTGGTGGCGGGAGAATTTGCGTCGTAGCTAAGCTTGCCGAACGAGTGGAGCGAAATTTTGTCGCGATAGCCTACGGCCAGAGTGGCACCGGGGAACGCTTTGTCGGCAATCGCTTTCTCGACCACGTCGAATGCCGGCTGGAGTTGGGCTTCGGCGCGCACATCCATCGGCTGCAACGTCATGGGATTCGCGGGAAGTTCGATGCCGTAGCCAGCCTTCATATCAACGCCCGGAATCGTTACCGGCAGACGGCCGCGAATCGGAATTTGCCCGAAGAGTGCGCGAGCCACGGAAATTTGCGCGACATCGCTGATGCCAAAGGCCGAGAGCCACGTTTCGGCTTGCGGGAAACGCTCGATCAGATACGGGCTACCAAGCCCCACTGTTATGACCGGCTTTCCCGCCTTGTAGATCTCGTCGATCACGGGGATCTGGTCCGCGGGAACATCCACATCACCCTTGCGATCGCTGACGCGCACGAACAAAGCCAGAATCGCCACGTCGTATGAATCGGGCGACGGAAGCTTCAAGGTATCGGCTTTTACGAATTTAGTGTCTGCCCGCAGAGCCACGAGCGAATCAAATCTGGATTTCAGTTCGCGCTCGAGATCTTCGCCGGGATAGGGTTCGGGATCGGCATAGAGCGAGACGAGCAGCGCTCGAGTTGGCTTGGTGCCATCGAGCGGCAGACGTTTAGGCGTATCGCGCAGCAGTGTGATGCCGCGATCAGAAATTTCCTGAGATTCGGCTTGCCATGTGGCGCGGCCAAACTTTTCGTTAATTGCATTCAGATCGACGAGCCGCTCCTTGTTGAGTCCCAGCGCCGCTTTCGCTGACAGAATGCGGCGAACTGACGCATCGAGGCGGTCCTGAGAAATTCGGCCAGACTTCGCCCCGCCGAGAAGCGCGTCATACGCGGCATCAGGCACAGGAGGCATCAGCAGCGCGTCGGCTCCGGCAAGAAATGCACGGACCGCAGCATCTCCGGGAGCGTAGCGCACGGTGATTCCGCCCATATCCAAAGCGTCGGTAACGACTAAGCCCTGAAAGCCAAGTTGCTTGCGCAGCAGGTCAGTGAGCACGTGCGAAGAAAGGGTGGCGGGCGTGTTGGGATCCGGTTCCAGCGCCGGGACATTCAGGTGCGCGGTCATGATACTGCCGACACCTGCGGCAATCGCGGCTCGAAATGGGACGAGTTCGAGGTGCTCGAGCCGTTCGCGATCGACTTTGATGACGGGAAGATCGATATGAGAGTCAGCCGCGGTGTCACCGTGCCCGGGAAAATGTTTTGCGGTGGCCAGACCGCCATTTTCCTGCACGCCACGAATAAATTCGGTCACGAACGCAGAAACACGCTCGGGATTCTCGCCGAAAGAGCGAGTGTTAATGATGGGATTCCCTGGATTGTTGTTCACATCGGCGTCTGGCGCGTAAATCCACTGCACGCCCACGGCGCGAGATTCGAGCGCAGTAATCTTGCCCATGGTGTATGCATCTTTGGGCTGACCGGCGGCGGCCAACGCCATCGCTGTGGGAAAGGACGTGCCTTCATCGAGGCGCATCGCGGTGCCGCGTTCGAAATCAGCGCCGATGAGCAAAGGAAGTTTGGATTTGGACTGCAACTGGTTGGTGAGCACCGCCGTGGGATATGCCTGGCTCTTAACGATTCCGAGCGGCGAGCCATGCGTGATGGTGATGAAGCCGCCGACGTGCAGGTCGTTGACGTCATGCATCATTTGCGAATAGGCGTAGGAGTCAGTTGCGGTGAAGCTGCCGTGGTAGGTAGCGAAGATCAGTTGCCCGATCTTCTCTTCGACGGTCATTTGCCGCAACGTGGATTCAACCCATTTTTTCCGATCGGCAGAGAGCGAGCCGGGGGCACTCGAATCCTGTCGCGGCGTTTTAGCAATCGCACCGGCCTTCGCGGATCTTGCGGGAGTTTTGCGGCTGCGCGCTTTCGGTGTCATAAAAAGTAAGAACGAAAAAGGTAGAAGCAACAGCCCGGCTTTGCGCCTGTTCATTTTGCGAAATTCTCCCGGCGGCCGCGTGCTTCCACTGTGTATAGCACGCGCACTGCACACTCACAATCAAGGTGCAGATATGACGTTCCAGAATATCATTGGAATCTATGAAACCTCGTCGAACCGCCCGGAGCTTTTGCCAAATTTTCGGTGCCTTATTTTGTCTCGCCATTACGAATGTGCCGGGATCGATTTGGGCTGCAACGGGGCAACACCATGGGCGACCGCCGAAAAGTAGGGTAGGTCGAGTGCAAACGGGGTTGGACG
>DASXLU010000052.1:0-12351 GCA_036496065.1 Candidatus Acidiferrum sp. | reverse complement strand
GTAAAATTGCGTTCGAAATTGTCCGCCCAGAGCGTTCCTTCCACGTTTGCCTGGATCAATTTAGCGTTAATGCGCACGCGATCGCCGGCCCGTGCCACGGAACCTTCCACCACAGCGTCCACATTCAATTCCTGTGCAATTTGCTCGATCGGCTTGCGGGTCTGCTTGTATTGCATTACGGACGTACGGGAAATCACGCGCAGCTTCTTGATCTGCGAGAGCTCGGTGATCAGTGCGTCAGTCATGCCGTCTGCGAAGTAGTCTTGAGACGCATCCCCAGATAGATTTTCCAGCGGCAATACCGCGATTGACTGGATAGCACCAGGGATGGCAGTAGCAGGTTTCCAGATTTTTCTGCCGCTCAGCCAGTAGCCGCCCGCCAGCAGTAACGCGAAAAGTCCACATAAAATCGCGAAATTGCGCCGCGAGAGGAGCTTACTCTGCTGGGCTGCTGGAGGCGCCGTCACTTCGTAGGTGTTTGTTCGAGTCGCGGTTCCAGCCGTTTCCAAGGCGGCCCGCACTTCCCCAGCCTTCTGATACCTTTGGCCGGGATCCTTATCCAAGCACCGCTCAATCACCGACCACAGCACGGGTGGCAATGGCTGCGCGATACTTGGGGTTTTCTCCCGCAAGATTGCCGCACTCAGTTCATAAGCGGTGCCACCGCGAAACGGTCGCTGACCTGCCGCCATTTCGTACAACAAGACGCCCAGCGCCCAGATGTCGCTTCGCTCGTCGGCCTCCTGCCCTTTCAAAATTTCCGGCGCAATATACGGCAGCGTTCCCGTGAAGGTGTGCTGCGATTCCCAGGATTGGTCGAAACGCGTAGTGTCGTCTCCGCCGCCGGGGACGACGCGTCGCGATATGCCGAAGTCCAAAACCTTAAGGCGTCCACTGGGTGTCACCATTACGTTGGCGGATTTCAGATCGCGATGAATCACTCCACGGCTGTGTGCATGCGCCAGCGCATCGGCGAGCTGGACTCCATAACGTTCCACCTGATCGAGCGAGAGCCCTATCGAAGGCACTTCGACGGTTAGCGGATGTCCCTCCACGTATTCCATGGCGATGTACGGACGGCCGTCCGCTTCGCCAACTTCGTACACCGTGCAAATGTTGGGGTGATTCAGCGCGGAGATAGCGCGGGCCTCTTGCAGAATATGCTCGTGACTCGCGGAGCCCGAAGTGGAAAGGACACCTAGAAACTTGAGCGCAACGTCGCGCTGCAGCTTTTCGTCGCGGGCGCGATACACCACGCCCATCCCACCTTCGCCGAGCTTTTGTTCAATGAGGTAGTGGCCGATTCGCTGACCGAGCATGGCTGTTTTGCTACAGGGCACTTCAACACACTCATCGGCCAGGAGCAAGCAGAGACTCCTGCGACCCCCGTTATTTGTGATGTTTGGTCAGGATATGCGATGCAATTTGTTCGTGCCGCGATCCACTAGCACCACTGCGCCCACGACCATGGCTGCCGCTACGGCCACTTTCATGGTGATTGCCTCACCGCCATACGCCCAGCCCAGCAGAACGGCCACAACTGGGTTTACGTACGTGTGCGTAGCGACCAACGTCGGCGAATAGTGTTCCAGCAGCCAGTTGTATGCCGTGAACGCCACAACGGAGCCAAACAGAATGAGGTAGGCAAGAGCCAGCCACGATTTCGTGGTGACCTGCGAAATCGAGAACCCTTTGGCTTCGCCCGCTATGGTGGCCACCGTTATCAACATCACTGCGCCGGATAGCAACGAAAGCGCGGACAGAAGCAGTGGACTTCCCGAAAGTTTTGATCGGCGCGAGTAGATGATGCCGATTGACCAAGCCAGCGCACCGACCAGAATCGCCACCGCACCAAGCTTCGAACCCGATGCGGTGTCCGAGGCGCTGCCGTAGACCAGGAGCCCCACGCCCGCCAATCCCAGCAAAATTCCGGCGAGAAGCGCTCCATTCAGCCGCCACGTACGCGACGCTGCCGACGAAAGCAAGAAAACGAAGATGGGTTCAATGGCAATCAGCAACGACGCCAATCCACTGGGAACTATTGTCTCGGCCCAGTGCAGCAGGCCGTGTCCTAGCAGAAAGAAGAAAAAGCCAATAACCACGCTCGCCCGGATTTGTGCGCGGGTTGGTTTTAGCCCCTTGGCAATGCACCAGATCAAAAGAATGGTGCCCGCCGTCAGATGCCGGAAGCCCGCGGTGTAGAGCGGAGGAATGGTTTCCACCGCGTAACGGATCGCCAGGTACGTAGAGCCCCAGATGACGTAGATCGAAAGGAAAGACACAATCACAAGCAGACGCCACGGTTTGTGCGCCGCCGTTGAAGCCGCCGAGCCCGCAGCCACTTGGGTAATCGCCTGTGTTGTGTCGCTCATCGGTATCGTTTCCGTGTAATGCAATAAACGCGTTAATCTCATTTCACAAGTTACGTGATAGAATGTAACGTGTCAATGGCATTTATCCCATTACGATGACTACTGCCTCCAACCAGTTTTTCTCCCGCGGCTTTGGTGCTCTAGCTCCCTGGATCGACCTGGTAAACAGTGGCTTATTCGACGGATTCGGCAACCCCACAGAATGTCTCGACGATCCACTGTGGGTTCGCACGTTTCTTAACTACTGGAAGCTGCGCGCTTCGTTTCGCGAGCCGGAGGCGCAAAAGGCTCTCCGCGCGCTGCGCTCTCTGCTCTGCCGCTTGGTGGAAAAGAATTCGTCGCATGGTTCTCTCGGCCCGCAAGACGTTGCGGAACTCAATGGCTGGTTAAAGGTACCCGTCTATCCAGCGCTTGTGGAGAACCAAAATGGGTTCGAGCTGTCGCTGCAATCCGCTCAAAAAGATTGGCGAGGAGACCTGGCGAAGGTAGCGCGTTCATTCGCTGAATCGCTCATCCGTGAACCTTCGGGTCGACTGAAGATCTGCAGAAACGCGGATTGCCGCTGGGTGTTCATCGATCGCACCAAGGGAAACGTCCGGCGGTGGTGCAATGACGCCACTTGCGGAAACCGGGATCGCGTACGACGCTCTCGCGCAGCCCGCCGCAAAAAATCACCCTTGCAATGATGGAAAACTACCTGCGTTAGACGTGGTTCTGACGCACCAGCGAGAGAAACTCATCGCGCGTCTGCTTGTTGTGCCGGAAAGAGCCGAGCATCGCGCTGGTCACGGCTTGGCCATGCTGCTTTTCCACGCCACGCATTTGCATGCACAAGTGCCGCGCCTCAATAATTACACCGACGCCCTCTGGACTGATCTTGTCCTGAATCGCTTCGGCAATCTGGCTGGTCATGCGCTCCTGAATCTGCAGTCTCCGCGCGAACATATTCACCAGCCGCGCAATCTTGCTCAAACCCAGTACCCGCTTGCTAGGCAGATATGCAACGTGCGCCTTGCCAAAAAACGGCAACAAGTGATGCTCGCATAGGCTGAAAAACTCGATGTCTTTCACCACGACCATCTCGTCGTAATGGACGCTGAAAGTCGCTCCGTTTAGAACCGTATCTACATTCTGGTGATAGCCGCTGGTCAGAAACTTGAACGCCTTCTCAAAGCGCTCCGGAGTTTTCCGCAACCCTTCGCGATTGGCATCTTCTCCAACAAGCTGAATCATTTTGCGCACGAGGTCCGAAATGCTTTCTTTCGGCAGTTCTACACCGGTATCGTGCAGCACAATCTCCGTTGGCTTCGACATTGTCTGTTTTCCTCGCGTCAGACCGCTTGGCGGCCCTCAATTTCTTCTCCGGCATATTCGAACGAGTTGTTGGAAGTTTCTTCGACCCGCACTCGTTCGAGCTTTGCCTCAGGAAAATGTTTCAGGCGCCGGTAAATTTCCTTGCAGACGTTTTCCGTGGTCGGCACGACACTGCGAAACGCCGGAACATCCTCGTTGAACGATTTGTGATCGAATGCTTCGACCACTTCCCGCTCGACGAAACTGTCCAGGTCCGCCAGATTCGCGATCATGCCTGTGGCTGGTTCCACCGTCCCTGACACGATAACCTCAACCACATAATTATGTCCGTGACCATAGGGGTTGTTGCATTTCCCAAAGACACGGCGGTTCTCATCTTCACTAAGCTCGTCGCTGTGCAAGCGGTGCGACGCCGCAAAGCGGTAACGTCGGCCCAGTCCGATTTTTAGATCGCTGTTCACGCTTGCGACACTCCGTTGCGATAGCACTCTGCGAACAGGTCCGGCGTTTCATACAGCCGCACTTTGTGCAGCCGGCCTTGCGTAATCTTCGGATCCAGCAAATTCCAGATCACCCGCGCGATGTTCTCGCAGGTTGGAATCTGGTTCTGCAGCTCGGCCACCTCATAATTCAGAAAGCGATGATCCATGCGCTGCATAACTTCCCGCTCCAAAATCTCCTTCAGATCTTTCAAATCCAAGACCATCCCTGTCACGGGATCCGGCTCGCCCGCCACCGTCACCTCGAGTGTGTAGTTGTGACCGTGGCCGTGCGGATTGTTGCACTTCCCAAAGAGCCGCTTATTCTCTTCCGGGCTGAGCGCTGGATTGTCGTAGCGATGAGACGCTGCAAACTCAATTTTTCGCGTTAGGTATACCATTATCGATTTCTACCTGTATTTGATGCTTCGGGGGTACTCACCGGATACTCCCTACCTTTCCACTCGACCGTGCCCTTCCGGTAGCTTTGATACGAAGCCCACAGCACCGCCGCGTACATCAATCTGCCGACAAGCCCATACAATGCCGGCCTCGTCGGGTATCCGTTTCGCTTCAACTCGCCGTCATACGCCACTAAGGCGACGACCACACCGATTAGCACGACTGCCAAAGTTGCCAGAATTGATTCGGTAAGGCCAGCCGTCGAGATCGCTGCGAGAAGAATCAGGGGTACCGGCAGGATCGCGGCCCCTAATTCCCTTCGCACTGCGTCAGGAGTACCGCCCACGAGCAAATATAGATTCTTCCTCCAGCCCTGCCACATAGAGCTGAAGCTTCGATACATTCGTACCCTGACGATTCCCTGGCCGCTACCGAACCAGATACGGTAACCGGCGCTTTTCACGCGTCTCGCCAGTGCAACATCTTCCAGTACTGCGCTCGCGATGCTCGAATGACCGCCAACGGCATCGTACGCGTCGCGGCGAATCATCAGGAACTGGCCATTTGCCGCCGCCGCAATGTTTCGCGGGTCGTTCACTTCTGCAAAAGAAAACAAACGCGCGAGGCGGCAATATACATATGGAATCAGCGCCTTCTCGTACCACGTCAACATCAGTTGCTCGGGTGAAAACGACACCATCGCAGCGTCGAATTGCCTGGCAATCTCTAACGCTTTCGCTGCGGCGCAGACGTCGTGCACCGCGTCCGCATCCGTGAAGAGTAGCCATTCGCCGATCGCTGCTACGGCTCCAAGCCACACTGCATGGTTCTTGCCTACCCAACCAGCGGGTAAATCTTGCGCCTCAAGCAAGCGCACTTGCGGGAATTTCTGCGCAAGCCCGAGAACGATTTCGACAGTAGCGTCGGAGGATTGGTCATCGACCACCAAAATCTCGGAAATTTCCTTTTGCTGTGTCAGTGACGCGACGCACACTGCAATCACGTTTTCTTCATTTCGCGCGGGCACAATAGCGGTGATTCGCGGTTGTTGGAAAGAAGAATGGACCATAAAAATGTGTGCTTGTAGGCTTCTCGCCGGGGTTTCTGTGCGTTATTATAGCGTTATATGAGCAATGTTCTGCGCAAACTTATGGCCTGGGGAAGCATGGGTTTTGCCGCTGCGGTCCTCGCGTTTTTCACTTTGCCGCACTATCGCCAAGGCGAGTCTTCCATCGCCGGCAAGACTGCGGAGAATTTTGCCATGGACTTGGATGGCAAGCCGTCGCATCTATCTGACCTCCACAACAAGGTGGTGGTCTTGAATTTCTGGGCAAGCTGGTGCCCGCCATGCATCGAAGAAACTCCCGCGCTGATTGAACTCCAGAAGAGGATCGCTTCGCGCAATGGTGTGGTTTTAGGCGTCAGTATCGACGAAGATCAAGCCGCTTACGAGCGCTTTCTGGCCGAAAAGCACATAAATTTCCCGACTTACCGCGACCCTTCGAAGAAGATCGCGACGGACTATGGCACATCCATGTGGCCGGAAACCTACATTATCGATCGAAAAGGCGTCGTTCTGCGCAAGATCATCGGTCCGCAGGACTGGAATTCCCCCGACATGCTGGCCTACTTCGACGCGATTCTCGGCCAAAGCTAGATTGATTGATTCAGACCTCCCGCGAGGCAGTGGTGATTTCGACTCCAGCGGCCTTTAGTTCGTCGAGCACTTTCTCAGTTTCGCTCGGTTGAACCGATCTCACCAAGTCATCCACCACGAGAGTTTCGAATCCTTCTTTCAATGCATCTAGTGCTGTAGCACGCACACAATATTCAGTCGCAATTCCCGTAACGAGCACGCGTTTAATTTCCCGTTTGCGCAGACTTTCCGCAAGTTCCGTGGAGTCGAAGCCCGAGTAACCTTGGCCATCCAACCCGACTCCTTTATGAATGACGATATCTCCTTCAATGGCCCGCAGTGGTGGGTGTAACTCCGCGCCGGGTGTGTCTGCGACACAATGAACGGGCCAAGGACCGCCATTCTCCTTAAACGAGGTGTGTTTTGCCGGATGCCAATCCCGCGTGTACACGATCGTGGCGCCGTTGCGCCGCGCCGCGTCAATATACTCTCGCAGCGGCTCCATCAGGGACCGCGTTTCCGCCGCAGCCAGCGCACCGCCCTCACAAAAATCGCGCTGCACATCCACGACAATCAACGCCGTCTTCGCCATGTCGATCCTCTTTTGCCGGGTGTAATGCAACGAACTCCGTGGTTTGGTCAGCTTTCGTGATAATCCATCAGAATCAGCCCGATGAGCACGAAGCAGACTGGCCAGACCCACGCCAGATATTTACGTTGCGGATTCTCCTCGGGCAAACGTAGCTCCAGCCAGCGTGACCAACCCGCCACAACTGCCACTATCGCCAACGGCGTGTGGCTCAACTCGATCAGCATCGATTCCTTCACATTGCTGAGTGCGTGCGAGTGCGTTAGCAACACAATTCCACCTATTGCGCATACTCCAGGGAATACCAGCGCCGCAGCGTGCGATTTGACGCGATGCGTTTCCACGCCATACTGAAAAAGCGCGAACGCGATGATCAAAAGGACTGCGGCGCGATGTTGCAACACGTCGCTCACCGCGAAGCTTTCCCAAAATCCATTTGGTCCCAGCGGCCAATTTTCCGGATCGGCCCGCAAAAATAAAAAGACCGCCAGTCCCAGGAACATCAGCGGCCAGATTTTGGCCCACGAAAAGTACCGGCTTCGCGACAGCACCGCCAGTATGCCCATCAAAAACACAATCAGGCCGGCCCAGTTATGGTTGTATTCCGACCACGCGATATCCCCTGGCGTTGTCGTTCCCGCCGCAAGCTCTCCGGGCACAAATGCCGCCGGAAGTTTGCGTCCCTGTGCAGCGGCTTGTTTGTACGTCTCTTCCGATGATGGCGAGAGCTCATTCACACTGGGACTGGCGAATCTGGGCATACGTGGCGCGTATCGAGCGGCTATTTCGTGAAGGCTGACGCGATCGTCGGGCAAATCGGCCCCCGGTGGCTGCGACGTAAGAGAAGCCGCCGCCAGTATGACGGTGAGCCCAATTCCGATCTCGACCTCGCCGAACCGCAAAAGGCTCTTCGCGCCCTGGGGATTTCCGCCTTGCAAGCCGCGAACAATGTAGAAATTGGCAGCCCCCAACAGCAAAAGACAGCCGAAGAGAGCGATCTTGGTTGCGACCATGATTCCGTACGAAGTGCCGTAAAGCGCGCTCCACGAGCCCACATAGATCAAACTCATCGACAGGCCGGCGCTGAACAGCAGCACGACGCTGATTAACGCCAATCTCGAAAAATTACGCGCGATTTCTGCTTTCGCGCCAGCAGTCTCCGTCCGCCGCAGGGCCAGCAACAAGTAGGGAAGGCCGCCGATCCACGTTGCCGTCGCCAGGTAATGTAGCGAAGTAAATGCCACCAAGATTGCGCGATCTTCCATTCGCGAAGCCGCATGGCTGGTTAGGACCGACGACGCGATGATAAGGATTGCCGGCACCAGAGCCACCGAATTGACGCTGTTCCGTAGCTTTTTCGGCCACAAATAAAGGACGATTCCGGCGAACATTGCCAGTGCTCCGGCGAGCACGAAATTGGCTCCGAACACTTCGCGCAGAGGGATGTCTGCCGAGGCAGTGAGCACCAGGGAATTCGTGACGACGAAGAATAATTGCGTGAGCGCCAGGGCCAACGCACTTCGCCGGATCAATTTCCAGCAGGAATTCAGAAGCGCTTCCGAACGGACCTCTCTTCCACGCGCTACGATCAGGAGAAACGAAATTCCACCAACGGCTACGGTTTGGCAGCCGAGGATCGCCGCCCGCAGCAACACGACAAGAAAGCTGAAAATGCCCAGTAGTTGGTACATAAGAAATTTCGTCGCGCGGACTAGGCGCCAGTCACGGAAAAAGGAATTTCGCCCCGAGTTATGTGGCCGTCTGGCGCCAGTACCTGCCAGCGAATTCGGTATGCGCCGCTCGTCAATCCCTTGGCCGTGGCGGACATGCTGTCAGGCGCGGTCTGCTTTTCGATCGGCAAGTCGCTCGTCGAGTTGTCAGGGTGAAGCAATTGCAGTTTTGACCGCGAGGCGTCCACCCGTACGTTGTAGCGCAGTGTGATCGGCACATCAGGACCTTTGACGGTACTGTTGGCGGCGGGCGAACTCTGCTTGAGCACGGCGTGCGCCTCCACAATTCGAGCCGTAACAAACAGTAGGATCGCCAGTGCTATCCATCCCGCCAATTGGATTTTACCTTGCCTCAATCCAGCCATTATTTCTCCTCGGAAATTCTGCGCGGCTGCTCGAATGCGCCTTTCCAATATAGCAAGCCCTAAGCGAGCGGGAAAATCGCAAAGCGGGGTTGGCACACGATCGGCGGTTCCTAACGACCCAAGACACCCGCCATCGCTAAATTCGATGAGAAATCAGTTCAGATGGTGACGATGGAATTTTCGAGATGAATTATTATTCGTAGCGCAGTGCTTCGACTGGATCGAGCTTCGCGGCTTGCATCGCTGGAATCCAGCCACTGATCACGCCAACGACAATCAGGATCAGGGTCGACAAGAACAATGTCGTTACCGAAAGCGTCAGGTGGATATCCACTTTGCCACTTTCGTCTTCATACGCTGGTCCGAGAAATGGCAGCGTACCAATCGCCGCAGTGAGCGCCCACGAAAGAATCATACCGACGGCGCCCGCTGCCAAGGTCAGCACCAGTGCTTCCAGCAAGAACTGCCAGCGAATGTGCGTCTTCCTCGCCCCCAGTGCGCGCCGCAATCCAATTTCCCGGACCCGCTCCTCGACGGAAACTAACATGATATTCATCACGCCCACGCCACCGATTCCCAGAGTCATGGCTCCAATCAGAAAGAGCAGGCCTTCTATGCCCAACGTAATGCCATCGTAAACCGGCTTGAACTCCTGCCTGCCAAACATAGTGATGGCGCGCTTATCGCCGGCCGAAAAGTGCTGACGGTTGGCCACAGCGGTGCGCATCTGTGCCATTGCCGGCGCTTCAAACTCCGGTGCGACCGGCTCGAAAATCATCACACTGGCATACCGAGCATCCCAAACATCAGACGCGGCGGAGTACGGAATAAAAGCGGATTCATCGTCGCAGTTGAAATAGCAACTGTCCGAAAATTTCATGTCCATCGTGCCGATAACCGTAAATCGCACTCCGGAGATGCGCACTGTATCTCCGACCGCCGGCGTGCCACTGAACAATTTCTTCTTCAGTCGCGCGCCCAGGAACACCACGCGACGTCGCTCGGCTATGTCTTCGGCAGTGATCCAGCGTCCTTCCGACGGCACTTCGTTACGCATGTCTCCGTACTCGGGATAGACTCCGCGGATCGCGGAATCCGACAAACGTTCATCGTGAGAAATTCCCTGAAATCGAACAGTTTCCAGCGTGACGCGCTTGATCAGCGGCGATTGCGCCTTCACCCACTCGGCATCTTCCTGCTCAAACCGCACGGCCTTGCCGGCGCGCTCGCCTCCAGCCTGTTCGCTGGTTGTGCCCGGCCAGCAGATGACTGCGGCCTTCCCGAAAACTTCGAAGGTATATAGCAAGACGCTGCGAAATCCGGAGCCATAGCTAAGCAGCAACGTGACTGCGACGATTCCCCAGGCGATGCCCGTCATCGTCAGCAAACTGCGCACACGATTGCGTCCAAGCGCAGCCCAGGATTCTTTGAAGATTTCGCTGAGCATTAGCCACCTGCCTCGAACCGCAGAGCCTCGATCGGATCCACAGAAGCCGCTCGATTGGCCGGATACAATGCGGCCAGGACCGCAATAATTCCGAGCAGACTCACGGTAAGCGCCGCCAGCTTCCAGCTTGCGTCAAGCCCATCAAAGTACGGGATCGGTGGAAGCAAATTCACCAGTGCGCAGAAACCGTAGGAAATAATCAGTCCTGAGCCGCCGCTGATCAGCACAACGATGATCGTTTCCAGGAAAAACTGCCGTAGGATCGACTCGCGTGTAGCACCCAATGCCTTGCGCACGCCAATCTCCCTGGTCCGTTCTCGCACGGAGACGAGCATTACGTTCATGACGCCAAGCCCACCCAGGAAAATTGTCGCCACGCCAACCGCGCCCATGAACAGTTCCATCCCAACGAAGATCATCCGGTTCGCCTGCGCGTTCTTCACTGTGTCCCAGATGCTGGCGGCCTCTTCGTCCCTAGGATCGAAGTTGTGCAATCGTGCCAACGTGCGCCGCACCTGTTTCACGCAATCCTTGTGGGTCTCGAGAGACCAGGGCGCCACTAAAATTCGATCGACTGTGTGCTCCACGGCTGGCGGCTTGTTTGGGAAATCCCGACGCATCGCATTAAACGGCAGGAAAATCTTCCGCGTGTCGAAGCCGTCGTAACTGGAGTTCTGCTCCTTCGATTTCATCACCCCAATGACTGTGTACGGCACGCCGTTAATCTCGATGGTCTGTCCTATGGCATCGCGTTCAGCGAACAACTGTTTTTTGGTGTCGCTTCCCAGGAAGGCCACACGGCGAGCCTCTTCATTATCTTCATTGTTGTAAAACCGGCCCTCGGCCACGGCAATGCTGCGGATTTGCGTGAAGGGCGGCAGTGATCCGACGGTGTTGATATCGCCGCTGTTGAATGCGCTGTGTACCTTCAGGTCGTTTCCGAGTTCCGGCATAACGTACTTGCATGCCGGAGCTTCGGCGGCGACCTGCAGGTAATCCTCTTCCATCCAGTGAACCACCCGGCCCGACCGAGCGCCTCCAGCCTGCATGCTGGTGCGCCCTGAAAAAACAATCATCACGTCTTTGCCGAAGTTTTCTTGCTGTTTTTGGATGCCGCGCCCTAAGCCTTCGCCGGCCGCGACCATCAATGTGATGGAAATGATTCCCCACGCGATGCCGAACATCGTCAGCATCGTTCGCCGTTTATGTGCCCACAGCGTCGCTATCGTGTCTCGCAGCAAGTCCCGAAACGTCATGATGGGCCTCCTGCTACTGGAGAATTACTTGCTGCTTCTCGGTCAATCCCGACACGATTTCCGTTTTCACGCCATTCGAAATTCCCAATTTCACAGGAATCTTTTTCTTCCCATTATTTGCCTTAGCGTCGGGCATTTCGATCGTGGCGTTCCGGTCTTTGTCATAAATCAGCGAAGCTTCGGGAACCATCAACACATCTTTCTTCTCTTCGAGGATGATTTCCGCGTTGGCGGTCATATTGGCTTTCAGCTCGCCCGTAGGATTCGAGATCGATACTCGAACCTCGAACGTGGTGACATTGTCCTTTTCTTTTCCGAATGGCGAAATTCGCGTGACTTTGCCAATGAACTTTTTGTCTTTGAACGATTCCACTACGATGCGGGCAGGCTGGCCGAGATAGACCTTTCCGATGTCTGCCTCATCAACTTTACCCTGCACATAAACTTCGCTGGTATCGCCGAGCGTCATTACCAGAGTCGCTTGCGAACCCAAAATCAGGATCGAACTCACGCCATCGCCAACGCTCACGTCGCGGGACAGCACCAGTCCATCGATCGGACTCACGATTGTCGAATTGCGCAGGTCCTCTTCCGCGTTTTCCAGTGATGCCTTGGCTTGGGCCACCTGGGCATCGGCCTTGGCAATCTCTGCCCGCGAAACCGTCAGGTTCCGCTGCGCGCTCATTTGCTTGTTCAATGCCATCTGGTAATTTTTTTCCGCATCTTCCACGAAGCTCTTGGACATCACGCCGTCTTTGTAC
>DASXLU010000051.1:0-9683 GCA_036496065.1 Candidatus Acidiferrum sp. | reverse complement strand
AAAACTTTCTCTGGTTCCATCGAGCTGTAGTGTTTGGCAAATGCGCGCCAGAAGTCCGCGAACTGTTCCACCATCTCGTCATTCGCAAGCTTTTGCTTAAAGTCGCCGTCGGGATGAATATCCAGCACCACGGCGAGTCCCTGATCGAGAATCATTTTCACGGCTGCGTCTAACTCTGCGAGGTAATCCGCGGGAATCAGATCGGCTTCGTTGCGACGGAACATGGGCGCTGGATTCACGCTTAGCCGCACATGATCGAATCCCATGGACTTAATCAGCGCAACGTCGGCCGGGGTATTCCACGTCTCGAAATGCTCTTTGGTGTATCCCTTCGGGTCGAACACTTGCGCGAACCATTCGCTCATGTTGATCCCGCGACGTAAATTCTGCGCTCGCGACTTCGCGGTATCGGGTCGCACCTGCGCGTTTAACGCCGTCATCGCAAAAGCCAGAATCGTCACCAAACACGCGACACACCGCAAAAAAGGGGCACCTTGTTTCGTGCCCCTCGTTGCCGTGAATTGTGATTGCCGTTGATCCTTACAATTTGACCGTGACAGTTTTCACCTCGGTGTAATTCGCTAGTCCGTATTCACCCAGCTCGCGCCCGATGCCCGACTGCTTGAATCCGCCGAATGGCGCGGCCGCGTCGAATACGTCATAGCAATTCACCCACACCGTGCCGGCCCGCACTCCATCGGCGATAGCATGTGCCTTGGTAATATCCTGCGTCCAAACCGCTGCTGCCAGGCCGTACAGCGATTTATTCGCGCGCTGCACCACCTCGTCCACATCTTTGAACTTCAGGATCGACATGACCGGCCCAAAGATTTCTTCTTGAGCGATTTTCATATTGTCTTGCACGTCGGCAAACACGGTCGGCTCGATGAAATAACCTTTGTCGCCAACACGCTTTCCGCCCGCCAGTAACTTGGCCTTCTCGGCCTTACCCGAATCGATGTAGCCCATAACTTTATCGAACTGATCCTGGTCGACTTGCGGCCCTTGCTCGGTGTTCTTGTCGAACGGATTGCCTACGGTGCGTTTCTTCGCCCGTTCAACGCTCCTCTCCACGAATTCGTCGTAGCACTTTTCTTCCACGAACAGCCGCGAACCGGCGCAGCAACATTGCCCCTGATTGAAGAACAGCGCAAAATGCGCGCCTTCGATGGCCTTGTCCATGTCCGCATCCGCAAAAACAATGTTCGGACTCTTGCCACCAAGCTCCAGAGTTACGCGCTTCAGGTTAGTGTCGGCAGCCGCCCTCATGATCAGGTGACCAACTTCGGTCGAGCCAGTGAAAGCGACCTTATCCACGTCCATATGCCGTGCCAGTGCCGCGCCCGCAGTTGGCCCGTAGCCGGGAAGCAAATTGACCACGCCTTCCGGGAAGCCCGCTTCCACGATTAGTTCGCCAACGCGCAATGCGGATAGCGGAGTCTGTTCGGCTGGCTTCATCACCACCGTGCAGCCGCTAGCCAAAGCCGGCCCGAGTTTCCACGCCTGCATCAGCAATGGAAAATTCCACGGGATAATCTGGCCAACCACGCCGACGGGCTCGTGCTTGGTGTAGGTGAAGTAGCGTCCCTGCACCGGAATCGTCTTGCCCTGAATCTTGTCGGCCCATCCAGCGTAGTAGCGGTAGCATGCGATCGTCAGCGGCAGGTCCGCACCGAGTGCCACTTGATACGGCTTGCCGTTATCGAGGGATTCCAGTTGGGCCAGTTCTTCTTTGTGCTTCTCGATCAGGTCGGCCAAGCGATGCAGCAGCAATCCGCGCTGCGACGCCGTTAGTTTCTTGCGCCAGGGGCCGTTGTCGAAGGCCGCTCGTGCCGCGGCTACGGCTTTATCTACGTCGGCTGCATCGGCTTCAGCAACTTGCGTGATCACGTCGCCGGTAGCCGGATTGATCGTGGGGAATGTTTTTCCCGAGGCGGACTCGACCCACTTGTTGCCGATTAAAAGTTTTGTTGCGCTTACTTTGACGCTGGGTTCGACTACCGAAGTCGCGGTTGCCATGTTTTTCTCCTCGCTGGAGTGAACTGGGTTGAAGAAAAGCCTATACCTACACAGTGATCAACGCAAGAAACCGATAGCGAGCATTAGAGGAATTACTGTACGGAGCTACGTGCCGTCGGCGTTAGGTTGCAGTCACCGCGCTAGTCGCGCTATGCCTTCGCGTTACAACCAAAGCCATCAGCAAACTGCAAGTCAGCAACAGCGCTGCCAGGTAGTAAGGCGCGCCGGGCAAATGAATTCTCGCTGATGGCGAGATCGCGGCCGAAAACACCTGCGTAAACAGCAAAGGTCCGACCATCCCGGTGAGCGCTCGCAGAGAATTTATCGCTCCTTGCAGCTTGCCCTGCGACGTCGCATCCACGCGTTGCGACATCAGCGACTGCACCGACGGCCCGGCAACTCCCCACAGCGCAATGAAAGGGATTGCCGCAAGCATCTGCCAACCCTTCCAGGCCAACGCGAATCCCGCAAATCCCATCACGCCCCAGAGCAGGCCCGATACCAGCCCGACTCGCTCGCCAACCTTCTTCACGTAAGGGCCTACCATGCCGCCCGACACGATTACCGCGCATACGCCAACCAATGCCAACGAAATACCCACGCTCCGTGTATTCCAGGCATAGCGATACTCGGTGTACAGCACGAACACATTCTGTAGCGCCTGATGCGCGAGATAATAAAGGAAGACGACAACCGAGAGGCCGGCGAGTTCGGGATGCGATCTCAGCAGCGTCAGCGAACCCAGTGGGTTCGCCATATGCCAGGCCGATTTCGCGCGGCGTTCCTTCGGCAATGATTCGGGAAGCACAAACATTCCGTAGAGAAAGTTCGCCAAGCTTAAAACCGCTGCCGCCCAGAACGGCGCGCGTAGATTGTATTGCCCCAGCAAGCCGCCCACCGCCGGACCAACCACGAAACCAACTCCGAACGCTGCTCCGAGCAAGCCGAACTTCTTGGCCCGCTCAACGGGTTCGGTGATGTCGGTGATATACGCAAAAGCCGTGGACACGTTCGATGCGGTGATTCCCGAAATCAGCCGGCCTACGAACAGCCAGCGCAACGACGGCGCTAGTGCCATGAAAATGTAGTCGAGTCCCAATCCCAAACACGAAATCAGGATGACGGGCCGCCTGCCAAACCGATCGCTCCACGCGCCCAGCACTGGCAAAAACAAAAATTGCATCAAGTTCCAGGCGAAGCCGAAATATCCAGTGATGTCCGAGGCGCGCGCCATGTTTCCGCCCTCGAACGCAATGATCAGGTTGGGCAGGACGGGAGCGATGATGCCAAATGCCAAAAAATCCAAGGTCACGGTGACGAGAATGAAAATGAACGTGGCGTGCGATGCGGCCTTCGGCGCGCCTTCGCGCAGCGGACTGCTGGTTGTCTCGTCAGGCAAAGAACGCTCCGTGAATCAGCACAGATTCTACCGGGGAAAGCTGGGGTCGCACCACCCGGCTTTATGCAAGTTTGCTATGCGGCGGCGCTTTCATTGTTACTCGTAGTGCTCGGAACTCTGCGGCTGGTTATACGCTGGGATCTAGACCTCTAGAATGACCGGAAGAATCAGCGGCCGCTTGGAAGTCTGCTTGTTAATGTAGCGCTTCAAATCCACGCGAATCTTTTCCTTAATGACCGACCAGTCGGCTCGCTCTTCCATATTCGAGAGTTCGACGGTTTTCGCCACGACCTCTCGAGCGCCTTTCAGTATCTCGTCATTTTCGGTCATCAGTCCGCGCGAAACAATTTCCGGCGCCGTTTCAATACGGCCGGTGTGTTTATCGATGGCGATGATGGGAATGACCACGCCTTCTTCCGATAGATGTTTGCGGTCGCGCACCACGATCTCTTCGATCTCTTCGAGGGAACCCGAATCCACCAAAACTCGTCCGGCGGTCACTTGTTCGCGACGAAATACGCCATCCTCGGTAAACTCGATGCACTTGCCGTCTTCGAGTAGCAAAATTTCACCAGAAACCACGCCTAATTGGTGCGCCAGCGCGGCGTGGCGGAACAGATGGCGATATTCGCCGTGAACTGGAATAAAGTATTTTGGCTTCACCAGGTTCAGCACTAATTTTTGTTCTTCCTGACTCGCGTGGCCGGACACGTGAATCGGACCGCCGGAATTATCGTAATAAACCAGCGCACGGCGGCGGAACATGTGGTCCAGCATCCGGAAGATCGCTTTTTCGTTCCCGGGAATAATCCTGGCAGACAAAATCACCGTGTCATTTTCGTCGATCGTCACCAGGCGGTGATTGTCCACCGCAATGCGCGACATCGACGACATCGGCTCAGCCTGCGAACCGCTCGCCAGAATCAGCAGCTTCTTTGGGTCGAATCCGCGAATGTCCTGTGGGCGCACTACCATGCCGTCGGGAATCCGTAGATAGCCAAGATCGTGCGCAATCTCCACGTTGTCCACCATGCTGCGCCCAACGAACGCCACCTTGCGGCCAACTCGGTCGGCGATATCGATCACCTGCTGAATGCGGTGGATGGACGACGCGAAGCAAGAGAGCACCACACGCCTCGGCGCGGAACGCGCGAGTTCCTCAATCCGCGGCCCGACTACGCGTTCGGACGGCGTGAACCCGGGTCGCTCCACATTGGTGGAATCGCTGAACAGCGCCAGCACGCCTTCCGCCCCGTATCGCGCAAAAGCATGCAAATCGAACTGGTAATGATCCACCGGCGTCTGGTCAATTTTGAAATCGCCCGTGTGCATCACTACGCCGAGCGGCGTGCGAATTGCCAGTGCTACGCAATCGATCGTGCTGTGTGTTACTGGAATAAACTCCACTTCGAAGGGGCCAATTTCGACCAACCGCCCGGGCACGACTTCGAACAGTTTTGCAGAATCGAGAAGATTAGCCTCTTCCAGTCGCTTTTTGACCAGCGCCAACGTGAAGCGCGTCCCGTAAATCGGCACATTCAGGTCGCGCAAAATGTAAGGGAGAGCGCCAATGTGATCTTCGTGTCCGTGTGTCAAAACAATCGCGCGCACATGCTGGCGGTTCTGCTTCAGATACGTGATGTCCGGAATGACCAGGTCCACGCCGAGCAGTTCCGATTCCGGGAACATCATTCCAGCATCTACCACGATGATGTCGTCGCCGAAGCGAAACACCATCATGTTCATGCCAAATTCGCCGAGTCCACCGAGGGGAATGACTGTTAATGACTGGTTGGTCTTGCTCAAGGAATGAGTTTCTCCGATCCGTGAATTAGAAATCGTATCACAGTGGGTCGTAGTGCCGCTGAAGCGTAAGGTCCATGAGGTCAAAGAAGTGGAGGCAAACTCCGATCGTCCAAAAGCGCAGGCGCTATTAAGGAAGGGAAGTTAGCAAGCCGGGTAGCGGCTCGACGCCGAGTTTTTACGATCTGCGTCCGAAGAATAAGTGAGCGATCGCTACGAGAAGCACCGCCCCGACCGTTGCCGCTGCCAGTGAATACAAAAACGTGTTCGCGTGGACGATGCCCAATTTCGTGAAGATCCATCCACCCACCACGGAACCGATCAGCCCCAGGACGATGTCGCCGATGCAGCCGAACCCTGCGCCGCGCGACAATTTTCCCGCCAGCCATCCCGCGATTAGGCCCAACAGCAGCCAGCCGAACAGCGAACTGGGCCAGCCAACCTCAACGTCCACCTCTCGAGAAGCTGTCTGCAAAAGCACTGCCGCCATCGTCACCAGCATCGACCCTCTCCTCGCTTACTTCGTAGCAGCAGGCTCCTGCTGCGTCATGCAATGCAATGTACCAAGTCCCAGCACCAAGTCGCGACAGTGTATCCCAACGACCTCGCGCTCCGGAAACAGTTTCGCCAACGTATTCAACGCTACGCGGTCGTTTGCATCGTTGAATGTGGGTACGATCACGATTTTGTTGGCGATGTAAAAATTTGCGTAGCTCGCGGGTAATCTCTGCCCTTCGAAATAGACCGGCGCCGGCATCGGCAGCGTCTCCACCTGCAGTTTGTTTCCGCCTTGATCGGTCAGGGATTGCAGCCGCGTCAAATTGTCCTGCAGCGCTGCGTAGTTCGCGTCATCGCGATTTTCTTCCACGATCGTCACAACGGTTGTGGGGTTCACAAAGCGCGTCAGATCGTCAACGTGCCCATGTGTGTCGTCTCCCGCTATCCCGTTTCCGAGCCACAATACTTTGCTAATGCCCAGATACGCGCGAAACACTTCTTCGTAATCCGCCTTGGTAAATCCGGCGTTTCTCTCTTGCACTTTGCTCTGCAGGCATTCTTCTGTGGTCAGCAACGTTCCACGCCCGTTCACATCAATCGAGCCGCCCTCCAGCACCACTCGACGTCCCTTGTGTTCAGGAAACACGATGGGGCGCTTGAGTTTTGCGTTTACTTTTGCGACGACGGCCGCATCCTTCTTATGATTTTCGTATTTTGCCCAACCATTAAACGCAAAGTTGTTATACGCAACCTGGCCAGCTTCATTCTTCACACAGATCGGCCCCGAATCGCGCATCCACCCGCGATCGGTCGGCACCCGAAAGAATTCCACCGCATCCAATTTCGCTCCAGACTTTCTTAGAATGGTGCGTACACGTTTTTCGGCGGAAAGGTCCTGCACCATCAGGAATACGCGCTCGACTTGAGAGAGGTGCCGCACAATTTCCGCGAACGCCCACGGGATCGGCGCAAATTTCCCCGGCCAATCCGTCAGCTCGTGCGGCCAGCCGAGCCACGTGGCGTGATGCGGCTCCCACTCCGCCGGCATGCGAAATCCCTGCAATCGTTCACTTTTGTTCCGTTTCGTCATGAAGAGATCGAGCGTCTCCGTTTCCTCTGCGGCTACTCTGCTAACTCTGCGGTAAAGGTTTTTCGAGGTCTTGCGGATAGACCATCAGTCGAGTGGCTTTGTTATTCCTATTTTTCACCGAGCCAGCGATTGGCGATGACCGGGTACGCATCAATCCTGCGGTCGCGTAGAAATGGCCAATTCCTGCGCTGCTCTTCGCTCTTGGCCGGATCACACTCCACCACCAGGATCTCTTCCTTATCATTGGAAGCTTCTGACAGTACCTGCCCGAACGGATCCGCCACAAACGAGTTTCCCCAGAACTCCAGCCCGGGATCGCCTTTATCCGGCTTGCCTTCGAAGCCCACCCGATTCACCGCAGCCACATAGGCACCGTTAGCGATTGCGTGCGAGCGTTGAATCGTCTTCCACGCATCGAGCTGCGCCGCACCGGCTTGCGCTTTCTCATGCGGATGCCATCCGATGCTCGTCGGATAAAAAATCACCTGTGCTCCCTGCAACGCCGTGATCCGCGAGCCTTCCGGGTACCACTGATCCCAGCAAATCTGCACGCCAATGCGCGCGAATTTTGTATCGAAATTCAGAAAGCCCAGGTCGCCCGGCGTGAAATAAAACTTTTCGTAGTACAGCGGATCATCCGGAATGTGCATTTTGCGGTATTTGCCAAGGTAAGTCCCGTCCGCATCCAAAATCGCGCATGTGTTGTGATACACGCCGGCGGCTCGACGTTCGAACAGCGAAACCACCAGCGCCACCTTCTTTTCCTTCGCCACGTGCGCCAATCGCTCCGTTGTTGGCCCCGGCACCGCCTCCGCCAGGTTGAACAGGTCCGCATCTTCCGTCCGGCAGAAATATTCACCGGTAAACAGCTCGTGCAAGCAGATTACTTGCGCGCCTCGAGTTGCCGCTTCACGGATTTTTTCTTCGGCGCGTGTCAGGTTTTCTTCTTTGTCGGTCGTGCAGCGCATCTGCACAAGCCCAATCGTGAATTTGTTGCTCATACGCCTCATCTTATCACGGAGATTTTTTTCTTCCTCCGCTCGAATTTTTCTTTTCTTCTGCTCCAGTTTGTACTATCAAGTCTGTAGCATTCACGTTTCATTCATTTCTAGATGCGTAACCGCGCGAATTGTTGCGGGTTATTCACATTCGCTCCAGGAGAAATTATGGCCAAGCACTCGAAGAAAACTGTCACGGGGCGCGTGCTGCACGATCCGGTAAAAGACAAGCTCAAACCCATTTTCCCGCTCGACCTTTCCAAATGCCGCTCCATCGACGACCTCGTCCGCGCCATGGGCGATACCGCCTACACCGCGCGGCAGATCGGCGACGCAGCCGATGTCCTCGAAATCATGGCTCGCGATAAAGATTGTCTCGTTGTCATGACTCTCGCTGGCGCTCTCACTGTCGGCAAAATGGGACTGGTATTCTGCGACCTCATTGAATCCGGCATTGTGAAGGCCATCGTCTCCACCGGCGCGCTCATGGCCCACGGACTCGTCGAAGCCACGGGTCTGTCGCACTTCCGCTACGATCCCTCGAAGATGAACGACGAGGAACTTTTCCTCGCCGGCTACAACCGCGTCTACGATTCGCTCGAACCGGAAACCAATCTCGATCATGTCGAAGAAGTCGTCGACGCCATTTTCGAAAAATGGGATCCCGAAGAAGTGGTCTGCAGCTGGAAGCTTCACCAGCGCATCGGCGAATTCCTCATCAAGAACACCAAGGGCCGCGGCATCCTCAAGTCCGCGTATCAACACAATGTTCCCGTCTTCGTTCCCGCGTTCAGCGACTCCGAACTCGGCCTCGACTTCGCGCTTAACAAATACGCTCGCCAGCGCGATGGCCGCCCGCTGCTGCGTTTCGATCCCTTTGAGGATTTTCAGGCTTTCGCGGACATCATGATGAACGCCAAAAAAATGGGCATCTTCACCGTGGGTGGAGGCGTGCCGCGCAACTGGTCGCAGCAATTTGGCGTGTACGCCGAACTCATGGCCCGCCGCGGCTACAAGAAAGTTCCCCTTAAGCGCTATCAATATGGCGTGCGTATCTGCCCCGAACCCGCCAATTGGGGCGGCCTCAGCGGCAGCACCTACACCGAAGCCGTTTCTTGGGGCAAGTTCGTTCCCCCCGAAGAAGGCGGCAAACTAGCCGAAGTCCTCGAAGACGCCACCGTCGCTCTTCCGCTCATTGTCGGCTCCGTTCTCCAGCGCATCGGCTATTTAAAAAAATAACATGTGGCGCCAGGATTCGTGCCTGTGCTCGTGGATTCCTCCGCGCGAGAGCGACAACCTGTGGGGGCGCAGCACCGCTGCGCCCCATGTCCGCAAAATCCCAGCGTCTTGAGTCCCCTTGTTTTACGCCTTCCTTCCTCCGCGCGCCTTAGCGTCCTCTGCGCCTCTGCGTTATCCTTGCTCCTTCTTTCTTCCTTGAAACGAGAGGTCCACCACAATGCTCAAATTCTCCATCTTCGTAATCGCCTTCCTTCTCCCGTCGTATACTGCGCCTCGCCAATCCAAGGACGCTCCCATGACTGAACACGCCACCGGTCCGTTCGAAGTAAAGTTGACTCCACTGGAGCCAGCCAACAAGACCGACGACAATTCGCTTGGCCGCATGTCCATCGACAAACAATTTCACGGCGATCTCGAAGCCACCAGCAAGGGCGAAATGCTCACCGGCGGCGACATTCGCAAGGGTTCCGGCGGTTACGTCGCGATCGAGCGAGTTTCAGGTTCGCTGCATGGTCGTATCGGCACCTTCATCCTCCAACACAACGCCACCATGGACCACAACACTCCTCACCTCAATATCATCGTCGTTCCCGATTCCGGCACCGGCCAGTTCGTCGGCCTCACCGGCACCATGAAC
>DASXLU010000050.1:0-6028 GCA_036496065.1 Candidatus Acidiferrum sp. | reverse complement strand
CACTAAATGCACGTGATTGGACATCAGACAATATCCCAGCAGGGATAGGTGATACATTTTCACGTATTGTTGCAAGAGTTCGAGATAAACGGAGCGCTCTGCGTCGGAGTTCAGAATGAATTGCTTGGCATTGCCGCGCTGGGTCACGTGGTGCGGTATGTTAACGACTGCGATACGTGCTAGGCGCGCCATCTAAATTAGAAAGTATCAGAAAACGTCCCGTCTGTCCCCCGGTTTCCCCCGGTTTCCAAAGGCGTTTTTCGGAATTTAAGGCTGTGGTCACCCGCCCCCGCTTTCTCGTTGTTACCGGTTTACGCGAGACGATGGGTCGGAGATTTTGGGAATTGCAGAGAAGAGGGGCCCACCCTTTCAAAAAGCGAAAGGGTAGGCCACCCAAGAAGTTCAGCGTACACAAGTGAGCAGTACGGTGACATGCTGAAAGCCGGCAATGGGTGCGCCACCCGCCTGTGGTGCGCACTATGTCGGCGGACTAATCCCGTAATCCACACGCGAGTGAGTACCGGAAACAGGGGCAATGATGGGACACCGCATGCTGATATCCGTGATAATCGTCGTTGTTGTTGTAGTGTTCTTTGGCGGATGGGCGCTGACTTATCCGTCCTCCAGCGACCCAAAAAATATGAAGTACGTTCTCTGGAAATCCGGCCTCTACAAAGTGAGTCTTGACCAGGCGACCACCGCGATGATCGGCGACCGCAACAGAGACGCGCTAGTAGTGGGCAAAACGAAGGCGCAGTTACGAGACAAGTTTGGATCGCTTCTGTCTCCTGCGGATGCCTCGCCATACCTCAGAGGGTGCTATCAGAACTCGGTCTGGAAGGACAAGGATGTGCTCTTCATCGGGCAGAGCTCATGGATGGTGGTCTTTGATGGCGACAAGGCCACGAACCTCGTGCTAGTGAAGGGGTGCTAAAGGCTCGCGATCCTGACCGCCGAGCAGAATATCGCCTACTTCAATGAAGATGTTCGCGCAAATTTCTTGCGTTTATTCGTAGCGGAGGGCTTCTACGGGATCGAGTTTGGAGGCTTTGAAGGCGGGCCAGACGCCGAAGACCAGGCCGATGGTGATGCTGACAATGATTCCCGTGGCTGCGGCCCACAACGGAACGACGCCGGGCCATTGCAACGTCAAGCGCACCACTAGCACGAGCGCGTTCACAAGGATTAATGCGATCAGTCCGCCCATGCCAGTCAGCGTCATGGCTTCCAGTAGGAACTGCCAGGTGATATCACTGCTCCTGGCGCCAATCGCTTTGCGGACGCCAATCTCGCGGGTTCGCTCCGTGACGCTCACCAACATAATATTCATCACGCCAATGCCGCCTACGAGCAATCCAATCGAGCTGAGCACCACCGTGGCGAGCGCAACCTTATCCACGATCTGGTGAAATTCCTGCACTTCCTGCTCGGCGGTCTGGACGGAGAAATTGTCTTTCCCTCCAAACGGGACATTCCTACGCCGTTCCAGAACTTCGCGAATTTGGTCCGCGGCCTGGTCCAGCATGTGCGGATAGGCTTGCGCGCGCATGTTGAACTCGTCTGCTTCCGGATACACCTTCTTGTAGGTATGAAAGGGGATGAGCACGCGCCGGTCCTCATCGCCCATGCCGAATCCGCCCTTAGGCTTTTCCACCACGCCGATTACCTGAAACGACGAGCCATCGATCATCACGTCTTTGCCGATGACGTCACCGTCCGGGAATAGTACGGGTGCGACGTTTTCCCCAAGCATCACGACTTTTTCCTTGTGCAAGTCGTCGCCTTCGCTGATGAACCGGCCTTTGCGAGTGTTGGCGTTGGCATAAACCAAGCCGAAGTTTGGCTGCACACCACGAAAATCGATTCCGGTAACTTCGCCGGATTTTGTGCGCACGGTATGTGCTTTGCCCCACTGCGTCTGGATGTAGGCCGTGGCATTTTTCACGGCGGGACAACTGTCGAGGAGCGCTTGTTCGTCCTCGAGCGTCAGCGGCTTGCGTTGCTGCTCCTCCAGCGGAGGCGGGCCATTATGGCGGCCCTGATCCCATTTGGTGATGTAAGCAGTGTCGGCGCCATACTGATTGATCTGCTCTTCAATTTTCTGATCGAAGCCGGTGATCAGCGCAGCTACCAGCATGATGACACTGACACCCAACACCACACCGAAGACAGTGAGCGCGCTCCGCAGTTTGTGAGAGCGCAAGGTGTCTAGCGCTTGCTTCAGATTTTCGCCGTGCGCCTGCGCCATGGTGGCGTCATCCATCCGCGCGCAGAGCTTCGATGGGATCGAGCTTGGCTGCACGCATTGCCGGGAAAATCCCAAAAAAGAGGCCTACTGCGGTGGACACAACCAGCGCAAGAATCACTGCGCTTAAAGGTGTTTGCATGGGAAACGAAAATGTAGTCCTCACGACATATACGATCGTGTAGGCAGCGATCACCCCGATCAATCCGCCCGTCGCGGCCAGCACCGCGGATTCCGTCATGAATTGCAGCAGAATGTGTTTCTTCCGCGCTCCGAGCGAACGGCGCAAACCGATCTCGCGGGTGCGTTCCGTTACGCTGGCCAACATGATGTTCATGATCACGATGCCGCCCACGACCAGGAACACACTGACCAGCGCGACCGCCACGAACGCCAGGTTGCCAGTAAGGTCGCGCCACAGCGCCATGATCGAGTCGGATCCAACGATGGCAAAGTTATCCGCTGCGTCGTGTGGCAAATGCCGCCATGCGCGCATAAGCATACGAGCTTCGTCTTCGCTGGCAGCCATCATCTCAGCGTCTGGCGCTTGCACCATGACCGTGACCCAATCCACCATCGGCCGATGCCAGCCTTTGCGGAAGGTGCCGATGGGCATGATCATGTAGTTGTCTTGGGACTGGCCGAAGGCGCTGCCAATCGGCTCGGCCACACCGATAACTTCGTAGGAATGCGTCTCTGCGCGTATCGTTTTGCCAATCGGATCGGAATTCGGAAAAAATTTAGCCGCCAGGTCAGGGCCAATGAAAACGACTTCCGCGTGGTGGTCCTCGTCAGCTGGGGTCAAGAAACGTCCCTGCGCAATATTCAGATTGCGAACCTCTGCAAAATTGCCGGTAGCGCCCATGATGTCGGTATTTTCCATGACCATGTTGCCGCTGCGCGTCTCTACGTTTCGATCTTCTTCGGCAGCAACAGCTCTGGCAGTTTTCATGCCTTCGCGCAGGCGTTCATAGTCGTCAAGTGTAATCATCGGACGCTTCTGCGCCTTGTTGAACTCGTCCATGCTGGTGATAATGCCGAAGCGGTCCACCATAAACACATTCGCGCCCATATCGGCCACGCGCGTGGCGACGTAAAGATTTAATCCCGAGATCACACTCATGACGGCGACAAGCGTTGTCACCGCGAGGATCACGCCAAGCAGCGTAAGAAAGCTGCGGAGCTTGTGAGCGCGCAACGCGTCAAGAGCAAGCTTCAGCGTCTCCGTCAGGGTGATCCAAGCTCCCTTGATTCCCCGAACGCGGACATGAGCGAGCGAGGTCCTGCCAGCCAGCGGCGGGGCTGCGGTGAATCCGTCCAATGGGGTTACGCCCAAGAATTTGCTCCAGTTGCTTGACGAAATACTGACAATCAAAAGAGATGCCGCATCTAAGGCCCAGGGAGGCTTTGCTCTATCCCCAGCCCGGCAATGCCAACGGCGAAAGACTCTAGCGTCTTGATTTCGACCGCGTGAAGTGTACTCTTTTGGAACGAATATTATAACTGCAAGGCGATTCGCAAGAAACTGCGGCAAGAATCGCATCACGGGCGGTTCCGACGGCGCCGCCGTCAAAAACACCGAAGGGGTTTAGACGCGTGTTTCGTGAAGGTTACGGCATGGCGATCACCAGCAGGAAGGCGCATCTGGCGCGCTTTGCGTACGGGCTGCTTGGATTTTGGGTGGTGTTCGGGTGTCCTGTGAAGGCCCAGGAACCTCAGGGCTCGCCAGAGACCCCTTCGGGCGTGCCATCCAGTTCTGCAACAGCGGATCAGCCGAATCCGAACCCAACCCCTTCTTCAAGTGACGTTTTCGCGAAGGTCATCGCCAACCAGAAACAAACTGAAGCGGCGCAGGACACGTATGAACGAATCCAGCGCGTCGAGATCCGGCACACGGGAGGCGATCCGAATCCAAGTGAAGTGAAAGTATGGCGTATTTTTCCCTTTGGCACCGGTACCGACAAAATCCCGCTCACACAGGAAGCCAAGCCGATAAATGACGAAAGCTATCGCGCGGACCTTGAAAAACTGGAGAAGTTGCTGGTGTGGGCCGCGCAGACGGGCGGCGCACAACGGGAGGCGTACGCAAAATTTGATCGCAAACGAAAAGAGCGCACCGATCTGCTCGAGGCCACGCACTCGGCGTTTATCTTTACAAAAATCGGAGAAGAGATGCGCGGCGGCAGGACGTTGCTGAAATACAGCATGAAGCCGAACCCTTCGTACAAGCCGACCACGCGAAATGCCACCGTATTCACGCGAGTGGAAGGCACCGTATGGGTTGACGAGAAGACCAACCAACTGGCCAAAATTGAAGGGCACGTTACGGACGACATTTCTCTCGCGCTTTTTCTGGCGAAGGTTTACAAAGGCAGCTACTTCATGCAGGAGCGTTACGAACTTTTTCCAGGCATCTGGCTACCTACGTTCGAACAATATGATTTTGACGGACGCAAGTTTTTGCTGCCGTTCTCTATTCACGAGCGCACACTTTATGAGAAGTACCGTCGCGTCGGTCCGCCGGGCGAAGCGCTGCAGTTGGTGCGTAGCGAGTTGAACAAGGGCGAGGTGGATCGAGCCGATCCTTGAGGCCCGCGGACGTAAAATAGAGGAAGTTCAGGTCAGCCGGAACGGAGGCGACATGTCTCGCTGGCTATTCACTCCCATCGCTTTTCTCTTTTTGGTGACAGCAGGCCCCTGCCTGGCGCAATCTGCGAACCCCGCATCTCCCGCCGACAGCAGCCAGGCGCAAGCGCCGGCTAAGCCCGCCGATCCCTCGACTACGTCTACGCCGCCTATCCCTGCGCCTGCCGCCAAACGCGTCTGGACCAACGACAACTTGGCCGACGCGAGTGGAAGTGTGTCCGTAGTGGGAGACAAGCGGAATCCGAAATATGCTATAACACCAGCGAAAACTGGAGACCCGGCGACTGCGGCGAGAATTCGGCAGAGCTTGGACAAGCTTCAACGCCAACTCGACGACGTAAACAAGCAACTGCTTGGGTTTAAGCAATTTCTCGAGGGCGAGACTGTTTCCGAAAGCGGCCGCGACATGTCCAAGGGATATAGCCGGACGCCCGTGGACCAGCAAATCGTAAAGTTGCAGGGCAAAAAGAAAGACCTGCAAGAACAAATCGCGGCGCTGATCGATGAAGCACGAAAGAAAGGCATTGAGCCGGGACAACTTCGATGAAAGTCATCTTGACGGGATCGGTTTTGCTGCTGACCGTGTTTCCGTCTCTCGCACAAACGCAAACCCCGGCAAGCCCAACGCCAAGCGCTGCTGGCAGCAGTTCACCGAGTACCCCGAAATCGACAGAGCCCGCCGGCGGTACTCCTGACGAAAAAAAACCAGCCGGTAGCGATAAAAAGAAACCAAAGAAGGTCTGGACGAACGACGAGATTGGTTCGGTGAGCGGGACGGTAAGCGTCGTGGGGGACCCCACAGCGAATAGTGACGCTGGCATGAAAACGACGTCCGCGCTTCCATCGGAAAGCGCGAAGCAAAAGCTGGCCGAAGGCTACCGGTCGCAAATAAAACAGTTACAAGGGCAAATGGATGGCGTCGATAAGCGCATCGCCCAGCTTCGAAACTTCAAAGGGGAGAACGGTAGCCCTGCGGGCGGGATCAACCCCAATCAGGGATACAACATGGTTCCGCTGGAAGATCAGGTGAAGCAGTTGGAGGATCGAAAGAAGCAACTGCAAGGAAAGATTGACGACCTGGAAAGCGACGCGAAGAAAAATGGAATCGAGCCCGGGGACTTGCGCTGAGTGGATGAA
>DASXLU010000049.1:0-5809 GCA_036496065.1 Candidatus Acidiferrum sp. | reverse complement strand
AGCCTGCCGTCCGGCATCCAATTCCATCGCCAGGGTGGAATTCGGCTGCGAAGAGGGATGGTGTGCAGTTTGTCCGGATCGTTCGCTGGGGCCATGCTCAGGGAAAAGCGCAGTTTGCTTTGAATGGCCACGATGGTCTTGGCATCCTTGGCGATCCCCAGCTTGCCGTAATTATTTGTGTCTTCGGTCAACGCTCGATAAGCACCATCGGGATAGTCGATATAACCGATTTGCGCTTGCATGTGTCCGCCTTCAATGCGCGACGCACTGGCGATCAGCGCTTTGCCATCCGGCATCCACGCGGGGCCATAGTAAATGCGGTCCGGCGAAGTGGCTACAACCTGATCTTTGCCGGTGGCGACGTCGACCGCCAGAAATCCGCCGATGGCATCCTTATTGGGCTGGACAATTGGAATAACGATGGTCTTGCCATCCGGTGACCAAGCCGGAACGAAGCTGTCACTCTGTATCGGATGCGCGCTGAAGATCGATTTCTCGATGGTGCCGTCGCCCTTGGCCAGCAACAAATCCCAGGCAGGCGCGTTGTGCAATTCGCGGAGAAACACAAAGTGCTGGCCGTCCGGCGAAAAGGTAGCCGGGCTATCCACATCCTTGATCAGGACGCGCGGTTCGCCGCCCAATACGCTGGCGCGAAAGAGTTCCGATTCTTCCTCGTTCTCATCGCGACGCACGAAGTAAATGTAGTTGCCGTCCGGCGAGAAGGTCAGCCCGTCGTAGCGCGTGGTAGTGGGAGCGAGCACTTCCTTGTTGGTAGACGTAGCGATGTGCCGTAGCCACAGCGATTGCAATCCATTTTCTTCCAAAGCCTGTAGCAGATATTTGCCATCGGGCGAGATTGCGGCCTGCGTGATGTGGCCGTTGTTCGAAACATTTTCAATCGTAAATTGTTCGAACGGAGCGACCTTAGAGGCGATCGGCTTGTGAAGCAGCGAATAGACTCCATATCCGGCGGCCACGAGCAACAGTAGGCCAAGCCCTAGCAAAGCGGTGGTGCCGATTTTATTTTTCTGTGCGGCTTCGGCCAACACGGCGCCACTAGAGGCCTTGGCTTTCGAGCCAGAGGCCACCGTTGCAACGGGAACACCGCCGCTGCCCGCGCGGCTTGCGATCACCGCCGAATCCGACAGGGGCCGCCCCGGCTCCAGTTCGCGGCGCAGGCGCTTGAGATCGGCGCGAAGCTCCGCGGCAAACTGGTAACGCAGGTCGCGATCTTTTTCGAGCAGCTTATTGAGGATGCGCTCGAGTTCTGCGGGCACTAGGCTATTGATCTCAATAGGCGAGACGGGCGAATTGTGCAGGAGACTACCGAAGACGACCGCGCTGGTTGCGCCCGGGAAGGGTTGCTTGCCAGTAACCATCTCGTACAAAACGGAGCCCAGCGAAAATAGATCGGTACGCGGATCCAAAGTTTCTCCGCGCGCCTGTTCGGGAGACATATAAGCCACGGTGCCAACGGTCGTGCCTGCCGTGGTGTGGAACATGGTTTCCTGCTCACCGATGGTTTCGCCCTCTACTCCCTTATCGGCTTCGAGCAGTTTGGCCAGGCCGAAATCGAGGATTTTGGTAACGCCGCGTTCGGTCAGGAAAATATTTCCTGGCTTGATGTCGCGATGAATGATCCCTTTTTTGTGGGCCGCGTCCAGCGCATCAGATAGTTCGACGCCAATTTCAACGCTGCGCTGAATGGAGAGAGCGCCGCGCGCCATGGCCTTATCCAGTGCCTCCCCCTCCAGCAACTCCATCGCGATGAAGGTTTGGTCGTTATGCTCTTCGATCGCATAAATCGTGCAAATACCGGGATGATTGAGCGAGGAAGCCGAGCGAGCCTCGCGCAAAAATCTGTCCATAGCCATGGGATCGCGCTGGCTGGTCGCCTGCAGGAATTTCAGAGCGACGCGGCGGCCAAGTTTTGTGTCTTCAGCCTCGTACACCAATCCCATTCCGCCCCGGCCAAGTTGCCGGAGGATGCGGTAGTGTCCGATAAGTTCGTTGATCATAAGCTCGGGCCCGCAGCGCGGCGGACTTCTAGCGATACTAGCCAAGGCTCAACAGATGGTCAATGCGTAGGAAGAGGAGACCAAGCGGCTGACATGTGGCGCCTAAATCTTAACTCAGTGGCAGCTCAGGTGTGTGCCGAACCAGCGTCGGCTCAGCCTTTGGGCGCGTAGTAGCCTTTTCGAGCCAGCACCTTCAGCTCGTGGTTGTCGGCGTCAACACGAATCTTGCGGAATTTTCCGTCCCTCGAGGTGTTGGTTGGGTAGTAGCCCAGAGTGTACTGGCTGCGTAGCTCCTCAGAAATTTGATCGAAAGCCTCTTCCAGTCTTTTTTCGCTGCTCACGGAGATCATGCGGCCGCCGGTGTCTTCCGCCAGTCGGTGGGCCACGCTGGCATTGCCGCCGCCAAAATGCGGATCGGCCACGAGCAGGATGTGAATCACCGTGTCGGTTCGCTGCGCGGCTTCGATGGCTTCTTCCAGGCGGACCTTGCTGCCTTCGTCCTGCGCGTCCGTCACGATGACGATGGCCTTGCGTCCGGCTTCTCCATTCAGCTTGTCGCCGCAAGCCAGATAGATTGCATCGTAGAGCGCCGTACCGGTAATCTGCCGGGAACCCACGGGACCGGGATTACCGGCAATCATGCCGCCGCTAGGAACGTTGATGCGAGCCTTGTTGATAGCCCGGTCGAGAATCGTGCGGTCATCCGTGAAATCCGAAAGGAGGTCCACGTCGGAGTCGAATGAAATCACCATAGCTTCGTCGCCCTTGCGAAGCACGCGGTGCATGAAGCGGCCTCCGGCATCCTGAATCGCCCCGAGCATGTACTGTTCGCTACCGGAGGTATCGAGCAGCAGGCCCAAGGTGATCGGCAAGGCCATCTCTTTGGAGAAGAAGGCGATCTTTTCTTCGCGGCCGTCCTCGAATACCTTAAAGTCATCCTGCTTCAGATCGGTCACGATGCGCTTGTTTTTGTCGCGGACGGTGGCGAAAAGGTTGACCAGGCTTACTTCGGACTTGATGACCGGCGGCGCCTGACTCTGACTTTGCGATTGTGCCTGCCCCGCGGTTTGCGGGAATGCGGGTATTGCCAGAGCCAGCGATGTGCCCCACGCTAAGCAGCGGATGAGCGCTTGATTCCGGAGTGCTATCTTCCCGTTCCCGATTTTCACTGTTTCTGGGTATCCTTAGTAGTGTCTAGCCCGGCAGACGGACGCCTTCACACAGTTATCACGTGTCGCGGGGATGGCTTCCATCGTATACGATGCAACTAGCCAGCCCGCGGGATGCGTCGTACGAGTCCGCTGGGGATTACGCAATCATTCTAATCTAGCCCGGAAAGTTTGGCTCCATGACCATGAAATGTCCACGGAAAACCACCCTCGTTGCCGCCGCTGCCTGCATTCTCTTTACGGCCGCATCCGGTTGGGGTCAGCAGCCCACGGCGCCAGACACGCCCACGCCCAAGCCGCAGCCGCCAGCGCAAAATCCCGCGGATCCGAAGCCGTCGCTGCAGGCACCTCCTCCGGGCAGGATTTCTGTAACCACCAACCTCGTGGTGCTGCCCGTTACCGTGAAGGATCGCACCGGGAATCTCGTCGCGGACTTAAAAAAGGATGAATTCCGCGTTTTCGAAGATAAGGTCGAGCAGAAGATATTCTCGTTCACGGCTGAGGCGTATCCCCTCTCGATTGTCGTGCTGATCGACAATGACCTTAAACAAAAGGATGCCGAGGCGGTTGAGCCCAGCTTGCGGGCGGTAGTTGGCGGGATGAGCGCCAATGACGAGGCTTATGTCTGCCGGTTTGACCAGCACTTTCACGAAGGGCCGGGATTTACGCGGGATCAAGATGTACTTCTCACCGAACTGCGGCAAACCTCCAAGACGCTTTCGTCGAAATCCGGGGCGCCGCTTCCGGGTGATCCCTTCAACGGTCCGACGATTAACAATGCGCCGGCGCCGGGCGTGAATCCAATTAATGCGGACCCGACGGTGCGTTTAGTGAAGGGACAGGCCACGAAGGCACTTGATGACGCCGTCTTCAACGCCGCGGAGGTTTTGAAGGATCGTCCGGGCGATCGCCGCCGCAAGATAATCTTGCTCATTTCCGACGGTCAGAATGGCTCAAAATTCAATACGCACAAGTACGAAGAAGTACGCGAGGATTTGCTTCGACAGGGGATCATCGTTTACAGCGTTGCCGTCGGAAGCGCCTATTTCGAACGCAGATTCAACCGGCTGGTCAGCTATTCCAATGACACCGGAGGCGACGTTTATTATGGCGCGAGAAGCAACTCGTTCGAAGACTTCTACGCCAGGATCACCGAGCAAGCCCGCAACCAGTACACGCTGACCTTCTCGCCAATGGGTGATCGCAAGGTGGATTACCACACCGTCGAAGTGCGCGTACGGCGCGAAGGCCTGACGATCAAGACGCGGCAGGGCTACTACGGTGGCACGTTCTCGACAACCGCTCCGCAGTAGCGCAAATTTTGCTGTCAATGTCGAATTCACTTGACTCTCCGGATTCTCCGCTCGTATATGGGATGACAACGGGTGGAGTTGCACGCACGACGCTTCCGAACCCGAGTTTCCGATGAGAAGGAGACCGAGAATGGCAAAGAAAATGAAGAAGACCGAAAAGAAACCCATGAAGAAGGCCAAGTAAGTACTCGGGTTCTACTGAAGTCGGTCGAAAGGGCGCCTCGCAATGGGGCGCCTTTTCTGTTTATAGGCTGGGCGTGAGAGATTCTTCGTGTGCCGGGCAAATCGGCTTATAAGCGCAACTGCGGCAGGCAAAGCCAGGATTGGCCTTGAACTCGCGGGCGCGGATATCGGCGGCGGTTTCCTGAATGACGCGCTCAGCCTCATCAATCTGCTTGGCGTCGCGCGTGGTCACCTGCACCTGATTGTTCTGCAAGTAGTGGAAGACGAGACGGACGGGGTTCCATTCGAAAATTTCCTTGGCGGCCAAGGCGTAGATGCTCAGCTGCAGCGCCTTGCGCGCATCGGCCTCTTTGCGGGGCTTCCCGGTCTTGTAGTCGACAATTTCCACGTCGAAGCGCCCGAGGCTGTTCACCTGATCCAGACGGCCGGTGAGGATGATGTCGTTCTCCAAGGGAAGTTCGAATCCTTTTTCCTGCTCGAGAACTTCGGGGGGAGCTGCGATCATTGCCGCGTGGAAGACCTTGAGCTGTTCCAGTCCGTCTTTCTTGTATTCCTCCTCCTGGTAGTCGTCTTCGTATCCGGCGCTGAACCATTCCGTATCGTAGATGCGCTGCACCTCCTCAAACGGCAACTTGGCGCCCTTTTTGAGCTGCTCGATGAAGCGCTTGATGGTCGTATGAATCACGCTGCCGAAGCTAAGTGCCGCTCGCGGGCCTTCCTTGAGCGACCAGAGATAGCTGAAGAGGTATTGTTGCGGGCATTTGCGGTAATTCTCGACCGCCGAAGGGCTCAGCTTGAGAGGTTCGGGTGAGGGCGGGTAGAACTCTTCCGCCCACTTGGCGATGCGCGAGAAAATCTTGGGTGGCTCTTCGCTGGCGGGGAAGAGTTCCGGGGTTAGGATTTCTGTTGGGGCGGGCTTGTCCTGGCGGTCGACTTTGCGCTTGGGAGCTAGTTGCAGAACGTCTTTGCGCTTCACGGCCGGGTCCATCACGATGTCTTCGACGAACACCGGCACTTTGCCCTTCTTTTCGGTGACCGTCGTGATTGTCAGGCGGTCTTCCGCGCGCGTGAGGGCGACGTAGAAGAGACGACGCTCTTCCTGGATGTGGAAGTCGCCTTCGGGCAG
>DASXLU010000048.1:0-6100 GCA_036496065.1 Candidatus Acidiferrum sp. | reverse complement strand
ACCCTTGAATTCGCGGTCATAACCGACGAGGAATTCGTCGGTATATTCCATGCGAGTTCCCTGGGCAAAGGGTTCGAGATTCAATCCGCTACTCAGGAAGCCAGCGTTCTTGGGAACGCCGCCAGTCGCTTGGTTAAGAAGGTGGGCAGCATCAGGAGTGAAATCGACGCTACCAAGGGAATTGGTCGTGACGCAACTGGCACCGGCCGGGGTTCCACCTCCCGTGCAAGCTGCGTTTGCGGGCGCCCAATAGGTGTTCTGCAAGTCATCTTCGTTGCTGAGCGCGCGTAGGGCCGCGTCCAGTGGGAGCACGTAAGCATAGCGGCCAAAATTGGCATAGAACTTTTGCTTACGATCACCCTTGGGGTCGACGATAATGCCCGCACGGGGCGACCACATGTTCGTGAAGGTGTGTTCCACCAGGTTTCCGACCAGCTTCTGCTGTTCCCAACGGACGCCTACGTTGAGCGTGACGTACTTGCTCATCTGCCAGGCATCGTTGATGTATGCAGCGTGGTATTTCCCGCTGCTCGCAGTGACGCCGCCGTCAAATCGCCCGCGTACTTGCTGCAGAGCGACCTGCTGAGGTGTGGCAAATCCTGGCACGTTCATGTATGGACAGAGGGTGCAAGCACCGGTCGGCAAACCAGAGATATGGTCCGCGAGCACGAGGACCAAAGCTGCGTCCGACGTCTTGCCCGCCGCGAAGTCTGAGAAGCTTTGCTTGCCTGGGGCTCCTCCCGTGGCGTTGGTGCCAGGAATTACGAAACGGTCTCCGGGGTAGAACGTGTGATCATCGTATTTAGGAAACTGCCATGAGTAACCGACGTTGATGGCGTGGGTTCCTGCGAAATGCACCGTCTTGGTCAGGTCCCCGCTGACGCCCTTGGTGTCCGCGCTATAGGGTTCAAGTACTCCAATACCCTGAGCTGTAAAGGAGCCACGCTGACCGTTGAGACCGTCGATTTGCGTTGAGTCCACGATATTGTAGACATTCGTTGCCGGCGTTTCGGTGAAGTGGTTCCAGCTCCAGGTGAATGCCGCGTCCACTAGCAAGCTGCTGCCGAACACTCCGTCATACCGGGTCGACCAATTTCGCGTTCCGTAGTCCCACTTGGAGTTCGCCGAAGTATTGTCAATGTTCAGCGTGCTGTAAGCAGTCGGATTGGTATGCGATGGATCGCCGGAAATTGTCGATTCCACAGTGTGTCTGTCGTTAATTCTAAACGTTAGCTTCGCAGCGTAGTCATAGCGGGTAGTGTCCCGATTAATGGTCGGGTCAAGCGCGGCGAGACCGGAGCCGGCAGCTGGAGCAAAGTATGCATTGTTCCAGGAAGGGTTGAAGGTACCGAAGAAAAAGAGGCGATCCCTCAGTCCGTGGACTGGAACATAACCGCCCAGCTCGAAGTCACCCTCGCGGTTTCCGTTGTCAAGGCGGCGACCGACAAGGTTGCCTACTGAGTATTGCGGGTCATCAGCATTCTTGTAGGGAGCCTGCATCCAGCGGCTGTTGAAGTATCCGCCGACGGTTCCGAAGAACTTGGTTCCGCCAGACTTGGTTACGAGCTGAACGATACCACCGCTAACGTGGCCATACTGGGGCTCAAAACCTCCGGTCTTGATCTGAACTTCCTTCACGAAGGACAGGTTGATACCGGTGCCGAGCGGGCCGTACACACGCGACCACACGCCGATTCCACCAAAGGCTGGATCATTGATGGACACGCCGTCTGCCACGTACAAGTTTTCCAGACCTGAGGAACCCGAGATGGATGGATTCTCAGCGCCCGTGCCAATACCCGAAGTTACGCCTGGCGCAAGGTAGAACAGGCTGCTGACGCTGCGCCCAATGGGAATTTTCTCGTAGAAGCTATCGGAAATGTCCGTGTTGACCGAGGTAGCTGTCGGGTCGACAGTCACCGTCGCGGCATTTACTTCCACAATTTGCGTTACTTCGCCGGTTTGCAGGACGATCTCGATGCTGCTCGTCTTGTTGATCAAGACTTCGGTTGAGTTAATGCTGGCAATCTTGAAGCCAGGCTTCTGGACCCGGACTGAATAGAATCCAGGTATCAGGGTCGAGAACAAAAATGCGCCCTGATCGTTTGTTGTCTGAGTCTGATTTCCAATAGGCCCAGTGATCGTTACTTCTGCTCCTGGTACAGAGGCTTTCGTCGGGTCTAATACAACGCCGCTCAAGTTACCGCGAGATGAACTCTGATCCTGCCCCCATGCGGTCACCCCCAGCGAAAGGCACAATACTGTTACGGCCAAAACACAAAACCACTTCGACATATTCAAAGTGAACTCCTTTCCACTCCCCCAAAAGGTGTGAGCCCAAACTTAGTTCAATTTCCAGATTTGTAAGTCGGAAAAACCGAAACCGAAACCGATAGAACAGCCAACGTATGGGGACAAAAGAGAGCAATGCGAATGCCAAACTATACCTAGATGACCGTAGTTAACCCTAATGTAATCATCGCTTTGGCTTAGGGGAAAACTACTAAGAAGGAAGTTCTAGTTAGTACTACGCTTAACTATAGATTGCATACAAGAAATGGGATGAAGGACCGGTTTTGGTTCAGCGTCGGCGTCGACCGATATCAATTATGCTCGATCAGTTCCTTACTTCTTTGCAGCGCTGTAGATGCTTTTGCCGTATTTCCCATCTGCGTATAGTAATCCGCCAGTGCGACGTACATGGCGGGATCCCCCGAATGGATATCCGCTCCGTGCTCAATCAGGCTCAGTCCATCGCCTTCCTTACCTAGTCTCCGCATACTCGTGGCGATCCGAAGAAGGGTGGCCGCGTCGGCCGCATCGGTAACGCCAGTCTCCCGGTAAAGGGCATACACTGCCGCGAAATCTTGCTGTCCATAGTAAGCTTCAACCAGCCGCCCTCTAGCCACTTCGTCGTCGTGATTTGCCGCGAGCGCACGCCGCAGCCACGCACGTCCTTCGGTTGCCTGTCCTTGGCTCATGTAAGCAAGTCCACGCTGCCGGTCAAAGACGCCTTTTTCCATGTCATCCCGAATTGTGGGCTCAACTATCACCCATGGCTGAGGTGCCAAGGAGGACGAATCGACTACCTTCAGGTTCATTTGGGCGAACCCTCGGCTGTCGGCGGAAGGCCCGCCAACAGCGACCGTCAGAATATAGTTGCCCAACTGCTCATTGGCATCGAGTTTCTTGCCGTTAACCAACGATCCGGTGCGATCAAACTGATTGGTGGCCACCGCTTCTTTTATGCTTTTTGCACTGCCAGGAGTGGACGGCTGCCCGATTCCATATTCGACTTGCAGTTCCTTGCCGCTAGCCAATTCAGGATTTTTGGGTGAAGTCCAGATCTGGTAGGCGACCTGGAGATTCTGTTCCGAACTAATCGCCAAATTTGCGGTGGACATGGGAGTGAATTTCACGCCCGCCAGAACGAATGGCAGAACGTCGGCGGCGACAGGGTCTACTTGTTCGGCAGAAGAGAACGGCAAGATTGCGGGAATTATGAACTTTGTCGAATCGACAGCGGGAATTGTCGCGTCACGCTCCGTACGGAAGGAAACATTTTTGTTCCAGTCCGTAAACTGAAACGCCAAACGGTACTTTCCAGGAGGGAGAGCCAAAATCCCTTCGTAGGAAAAAGCCTTATCTTTAATGCCGCGGTAGCGGTCCTTGTCAAACGAATCGCGCAAGTCCTTCTGGCTTACAAAAATCAATTTGTTGTTGGCAGCATCGAAAACTTGCACGCGAATTTGCAGTGCATATGCGAGATGCAGGTCATTTGTTTCTGTCAGGCTTAAGTCACTTGGACTCTTCAAGCGAATCGAATAATCCAGCCGGGTAAGACCACGCGCGTCCTTTGTGGGCATCAGAACGACATCCATATTTTGGCCCGGACGAACTATGCTGGAGCTAACTTGCTCTCGGTTCATGCGCTTCCGCCGTATATCGTCCCGGTAGCTCGGCTGTTCCGGCAGGCTCTTCAGAATCGTAAGCATCATGTCGGATTGCAAGCTAACCTTCGCCGTCGACGTGTCAACGGGCTCGCCGACTATCAGGCTCAGCGATTCACGTGCCAGTTCACCACCCACGGAATCCTGAATCATCTTCAAACCAGCCATCGGATCATTTGTGGCTTCCACGCCGGTCGTCAGCTTGTCCGGCCCGTCAAAATACGGACTGTACAAACGGTACTCCCCAGTGCCATTGCGATCATAAAAGATCAGGTGAAACGCGAGGGGCAACGCAGGATTCGCGTTGGAATAAAACCAAACTTCCATCGGCCGCAAATTAGCGGCATTACGGAAATACTGTTTCTGCTGTGGCGCACCTATAGTGATGTAGACTTTCCCGCGATCTGTTCTCCAGCCGTCCGTTCCCGATCCAACACCAAAGCGCGCATTCGCAAATGCGATTCGTTGATAAAATTCTTCCTTATACGTATTCGTCTCGGCGCCCGGAGTCGGGTTGCGAATTTCCCAGAAGTCCTTGATGAACTTATCCCTCGCCTCGTCGCTGGTCAGTTTCAGAAAATCCTGCTTCTCATCTTTCGTGATGATGTAGACCACATCCTGCTCCAGCCACTGGCGATACGTTGGCGCCAGCTTTTCCTTTTTCTGCGCGTGCCCAGCCGGAACCAACGCCAGCAACATCAGTGGGACCACCAGCAAGGAGACGATTCGCCAGTGCAATCGGCCACTTGGAATAGGATTCTTCATGCTCACCTTCTACACGTTCCAGGCAGTTTGAAACATGGTATTCGTCACTTTATCAGCCCGAATGCCGCACTCGCTCTGCCAATGCTCGCGCTCGTTGCCGCGCTATCTCTACGAATCGCGAATCGCCCGCAATCTGGTCCAGCAGCGGCAGGGTTCTCTGCGGCTCCGGCAAAACGCCTTTGTTTACGTCATTCTCCAACTGTAACAGCGCGTCGTTCACGCCCAGCCGGTCGTACTTGATTCTTCGCTGCAGCAGTTCGATCAATTCCTGCTGTCGCGCCAGGCCTTCGCATATTTGCAATAGCTGCGCCGCCGGGCTGTTCAGCGTGTAATTAAACTTCACCTCGTGCGATTCGCTGCCGTTTTCCCAGCGAAACGTTTTTTCGCCCAGGTTGGCAATTTTACGGTGAACATCCAGATCCATTCCTTTAAAGCGATTGAGATCGTTCACCAACTGGAAAATCTTTGTTCGTAAAGTTGGGGTCAATTCAAACGGCGCCGAGCCTGCGTCTTCATCGATCTGTCGGATCTCGTACGTAGCCCGATCCCCGGTTTCGGGAATCTTGATCTCTATGAATTCCGGCACGCTACCCTTGAAAATCCTTCGGTACGTGAACACGCCACCTGTCACAGCCGTCGCGGCGGCCCACTGGCCCGCCAAGGCGCCAAGCACCAGACAAACGCATACCATCGAACGGACGAAGACCTTCATTGGTTTGATTGGATGCCGGAGCCGCGAATCTGTGTTGCGTGGGCTTCCGTTGCAACGCGCCCTCGCGCGGTCGCCGCGGGCTTTCGCGCCAGGGCTTGCTCCACTCCAAAACGGCGCTCCAGTTGCTCCCCCTGGATGTGACACAGCGCCACCGCCAGCGCATCCGCGGCGTCCGACGGTTCCGGAGTCTCCGGCATGCTGAGCAGGGCGCGTACCATCATCTGCATCTGTTTCTTATCCGCATGCCCGTACCCGGCTACACAGGCCTTCACTTCGCGAGGCGAATAACTCCGCACCATCACGCCATTCTGTTCCGCGGCCAGCAAAACCACTCCTCGCACTTCCGCGAGGCGTAACGCAGTTCGCATGTTTAGCGCCGTAAATACCGACTCCACTGCCATCGCGACCGGCGTAAATTCTTGAATCAAGCCGCACAACAGCTCATGCACTTCGTGCAGCACCGCTCCTGCCGATACTTTCTGCCGTTTTGCCGCGACCCGCAGCGCCCCATAGCGCAAAACTCGGCATGTGTGAAAATCCGTCTCTATAACTCCGTAGCCCGTCGGCCCAGCCGCCGCAGGGTCTACACCTAACACCCGCACCCAAACTGGCCTTGCCGAACTTTCGGAGTTCTCATTCATGCTTGGTAGTTTAGGTCGAACAACGCGTCATT
>DASXLU010000047.1:0-5864 GCA_036496065.1 Candidatus Acidiferrum sp. | reverse complement strand
CAAAGAGGCCAAATGGACCCAAGACAAAAGGCACAAGGCCTATCCCGCCACCACCGCGGAAATCTGCCGTGTGATACGTGAGATTGAAAGGCAGCAGCAAAAAGTTCATGGGAGTTTTCCCCATACCTTCCCCCGTTTCTCTCACGTTCTTGAGAAGCTCGCGCATGACGTCGGGTGAGAGGCCGGGTGGGGAAAAGAAACGTAGCAAAGCCGGTGGCGGCGGATAGATGGGACAGCCGTACAGCAGCCAATTTCGAAGATAAAAGGGCGATGCAACGACGATCGCCGCAAAACCTGTGAGCACCAGACCCTTAAATATTAAACTGGTGGGACGGTCTTTCGTCCACACCGCGATCGCAATCAGACTAATAGCGAGCAGGCCAAACGCCATGATGCCGGTATACTTTGTGCCCATCGCCAGTCCACAGAAAATGCCGCAAACGGCGAATTCTGTTGGCCGTTCCGCATCGAACAAAAGTCTGGCGGCCAGGAGGACAAACGCAGCAAAGAGCGCGTCGACGAATCCTCCATAAAGACCTCGATACAATGCGGGCATGGTCGCGAGCAGGGCCAGACTCCACCAGATTCCGCGTTGATCGAGACCCATTCTGGTGGCCAGGCTTGCGGCAGCCAAAAGAATCGCCAGTAAACTGATGACCGAAAATAATTGCGGGGCGCGCTGACTACCTAACGCCATCAACGCACCGTATTGAGTTTCGATGACTGCGGGAAAATAGGTCAGCGTTTCATCTGGGACGGCGCGGATCACTCCTTGTTTGAGCCACACGCTAGGGCCCAAATAGTGATAGGCAATCGAGTCATTGTTCATGTCGCCGGTTGGAAGCGCCAGTCCGGCAAGCGCGGTTACGACAAGCACGGTCCCAAGAATCGCCAAAGGCAAGAGCGGAACTTGCATCTCCCCGATAATGTGCCGTCCTTGCCTGAGCGCGCTCAAAATCGGTCGGACACTCAGTAAGATTCCGACCACGACAATGATCAGGATAGGTGTGAGCGAAAACCAGAACTGCCCGACGATAAACAAAAGTGTACCCAAGATTCCTAAGCCACCGAGCAACGTAACGGACACACTATCAATCCGCGAATATATTTTGGGAGAGAGTGTGGGTATGAGGTTGCCGAACCCGATCGCCGAGGCGAATAGAAGGATATTTGCAATGATTGGTTGCAGCAATCTCATTAGAAGTGACGGTTTCCCAATGAGTGAAGAAGCCGCTGCCCGGTCTGCGAACCGACGACGCGGATCAGAAAAAATGTCACGATGCCAAGAGTAAGCCAGGCGTCAATCAATACTGACCATATTTTGCGCAAGGGATCGCCTGTTTGTGGCTGATCCACTTCATGAGTGCCCGTTTGCATTCAGTAGAATTCAGTAAGGAAGTTTTGGTGGATTTTCAACGCCAGCAATTTTCAGAACACTGCCAAGCTCAGAGTATCACGGAGGAGCTATACATTGAACGCTACGGCGGCAGGGCTAGAAGGGAAGTTTACCGGACGGGCCGGCGCCCAAAGAACCTGTTTGTCCAGCCTAGTTCGCGGACATGCTCGTCGTCCAGACGCCGGAGACGAGCCGCCATTATTTCCTGGCGTCCCAAATATCCGACTACCCGGGTCAAGTGCGTGCGTTCCACCACCGGTAAGCGACCGATATTGCGCCTGAGCATCTTTGCTGCTGCATCATGCAGGGGTTCATCCGGATATGTCACCAAGACATCGCGGGTGCCCGCATTGAGAACGCTCGTCTCACCGTTTTTGTCGTTCTCAAGCGCTCGCAGGATGTCGCTGCGCGTGATGATAGCTTCCAGGTCGCCCTTAGCGTCGACGATGAAGAGCCCCTGGTGTTTCGTCACAGAAGGATCTCGTTTCGCGATTCTCTCCGCGAGCTCCCCAACGGAAATGTCATTAGGAATCACAGGGAGATCACGGTCCATCATCTCTCCAACGGTAACCTGCTGAAGTACATCTGTTTCGTATTCCGCATGGATCCGCATACCGCGGCGCGCCAGCTTCTCCGTCATGATCGACGACTTCGGCATTAGCCACATGGCGATCCCATCCGCAATGACGCTGACAAGCATCAGAGGAAGCACAGAGTTGTAATCACGGGTGATTTCGAATGCAAAGATAATGAATGTAAACGCAGCGCGAGAGGCCGCTCCAAACACCGCCCCCATCGCTACAAGAGCAAAAGCGCCCGCAGCGAGTTGGGCACTTGGATGTACGCGATCGATCACCATAGCGTATGCGCCACCCAGCGCTGCGCTAGACATAAACATCGGAGCCAGCAAGCCCCCCGATGTCCCCGATCCCAGAGAGACGACTAGCGCCGCTGCCTTAGCCACCATGATGAGTAGAAGCAGCTTCAGCGCGAGATTCGCATTCAAGATGTCGCCGATCGTGTCGTACCCGACGCCTAGAACGCGAGGCACAAAATATCCAATAATGCCTAGTCCCAATGCACCAATGGCTGGCCACCAGAGGTCGTCGATGGGCAACTTCTCGAACTGGTCTTCCACCCAGTACAGCAGCTTGCTGAAACCAACCGCCGCCAGTCCGCAGATGACTCCGAGCAATAAGTAGTACGGCAGAGCCCTTGGAATTCCGAAATCCACTGGCGCAACCGAAAACATTGGCCCACCACCGAGTAGACGAACATGTACGGCCGTTGCAAGAGTGCTGGCGACTACCAGCGGGATAAACGAGCGAGACTTAAATTCAAAAAGAAGGAGTTCGATGGCAAGGATCACTCCCGCGATTGGCGTATTGAACGTAGCCGACATTCCGGCCGCCGCGCCGCAAGCCAGCAGCACCTTGCGCTCCGATGCCGTCGTGTGAAGAATTTGCCCGACGAGAGATCCGATCGCCCCGCCCGTTTGTATGATTGGGCCCTCGGCGCCGAAGGGGCCACCCGTACCGATCGCGATTGCCGCAGAGATTGGCTTTAGGATTGCAACTTTGGGCTCGATGCGGCTGCGGTTCGCCAGCACCGCTTCCATAGCCTCTGGAATCCCATGGCCCTTGATTTTTTGTGAGCCATACTTTGCCATGAACCCGACAATGATGCCGCCGATCACCGGCGTAATGATTACCCAGAGTCCCAAGTGGTTGAGGCGCGCGCTGCTGAAGTCTGCAGATAGCCGATGGAAAAAGAAGAAATTTGTGAAGAGCCCAATAAGCTTATAGAGCAGAAACGCTATGCCCCCAGCGATCAGTCCAATTCCGGCAGCGAGAACTGAAATCAGCAGCATCCGAAACTGTGCGGGATCCGTAGTTACCATCTCACCCGTTGGCAGCATGGCAAGACGTCCGCCGGAGTTCCCGGAGTCGGAATCTCGATCCTTACTCAAGTCTGCATCGACTACCTGGCGGTCTTCGCTGTCGGGCATACTTATGCTCTGCTCCTGTCGCGTTTTAGGCTTCTCATTGAAAGGCTCCGATTTATTGTTCTCTGCACCACTCGCTGCAGCGCGTCAGTTGGATTTGGACCGGCATTGCGAAGCTCCGCTTGGCGAGACAGCAAACGTCCCGCAAATATCTGGTGTCCACCGCGAGTGAGTGAGGGCCGGATCTCGCGCCACCAAGTGTGAGTTTTCTCCGGTAGTCACAACAAGCCATTCCTGATTTGTGCGTCATTCCGATATCTTATAAACTATATCGTATTACGATATACATAGCAACGCGGACTTAACGGGTAGCATTTATCCCCAATGAAAATCGTGAGAATATGGGGCGAAACATGGCGGATCACAGAGCGGGGCATGAACGATCTTCGTCTACTGGCCGATCTGGGACCGCTCCAGGGATCTAGTGTCACTTCTTGATGGGTCGGCGAGGAAGGAATCCGTTCTTGCGAAAAGCTCGAGACAAAAAGCTCGTAGTACTGACAATCGGGCATTCCACGCGAACGTGGAAAGACTTCCTTGAACTTCTGCGAGCGTATGCGGTCAAGCGTGTCGTAGACGTCCGTAGCATCCCCCGATCCCGACACAACCCGCAGTTCAACCGGGACGTTTTGTCGAGAAAGCTGCGAGCGGCCAGAATTGGCTACGTGCACTTACGACGCCTCGGAGGCTTACGGCGAGCACGGCGCGATTCACCCAACATGGGATGGCACAATGCTTCTTTTCGGGGCTTTGCTGACTATATGCAGACCTCCGAATTCGAAGCAGGATTGCAACGGCTGATGAAACTAGCTGCTCAGAAACGGAGCGCGATTATGTGTGCGGAAGCCGTTCCCTGGCGCTGCCATCGTTCGCTCATCGCCGATGCATTGACGGTGCGCGGAGTTCGCGTTGAAGACATAATGAGCGAAAAACGTTCGCAAGTTCATTCGCTCACGCCTTTTGGACGAGTCCAGGGGAAGCGCATCACCTATCCTGCCGCGCCGGTCAAGCAATAAAGCAAAAGTTGCATCACCGGTGTCAGTTCCATATCGCCCTGTTCGAACGAACAAATCAAGGTTATGGCGTTCCAATGAACGGGTGCACCGGAATGTGACAGAAACGCCGTTAAGAGTGCGCATATAACGCTAGGTTTCATCGCCCACCAACAACGAGCGCCTCCTCTGGAACGTTTCTACTTTTCACCCCAATGAATTCTCAGTGCCAATCTCAGTGAATCGACACAACTAAGAAGGGAGTTACTGCCACGCCCAGTTGAAGCCTGTCCTGATGCATTAGCCTTTTTCTTTTTCACCTTTACGGACCGTTCTCCAATCGTTCTTTAGCCTTTTTCCTTTCCTCTTCCTGTTCCGCAATTAGTTTGTACGCGATGTAGTATTTGTAAATATTGGCTACGTACGTCACCGTCTCCATTCCGATCCGATTTGCGGCAACTAGTTCGACGTTATCGATCCACACATTGGAATTTAGACCTTTTTTGCCGGCTTCTTCGCGCAGTGAGTGGATGCGGCCGGGCCCTGCGTTGTAGGAGGCAAACGCGAAGAGAATCTTGTTAGTGTCATCCATCGGTTCGTTTGCAAAGTACTTGTCCACCATGAAACGGATGTACTTCACGCCCGCGTGAATGTTGGCTTCTTGCTGGTGAATGTCTCCGACTTTCATTTGCTCGCCGGTAGCAGTCATCAGCTGCATAACGCCGACCGCGCCGACGCTGCTTTTTGCTTCCTGATCGAGGGTGGACTCCTGATAGCCTTGCGCCATCATCAACAAATAATCCAAATGGTAGTTGTCGCCATATTTCTGAAACATCGTGGCCATATCTTGAAATTCTTCAGCTCCGTGGGCGCGACCGCATTCCTGAGCATTTTGTTGCTTTGCCCATAGCGAGTAATGACGCTATTGCCAAACTCAGTTCCTTGCTTGTGCGTGGCGACAAATTGATTGACGGCGGCCATCAACTTCGGACTGTCCTTGCGCATGGCCCAGGCCAGCTTGCCTCCGTCGTGAATCACAACGTCATTATTGGGCTTGATGTTGGTGTAGTACGTGGCCCAAAGAATTCAGTTCCATCTGTGCTTCCTTTTCAGTCTCTATATATCCAGGCGTGTAAATCACCGGAGCCATCACATCATAGAAGCCATAAAATGTGCCGTAGTAGGGGAAGGGCGTCCACAACTCACCTTCGACGTAGGTGGTTTTTGTGCTTCGCTTGGTCAGAAATGCGACAACGATCGCATCAAAGTTTTGTTCGCGGACCAATTCGCGCAAATCCTTTTTATCGATGGGTGTGGTATTCGGACGAGCGATAAATTCGTAGCTTGGCGAGGCGGGCGCGGAAGGACGTGCAATGGCAGCGACCAACTCATCTTCAAACTCGGCGCGATTGGCTGCTTGGCCGTTCAGCGCCAGCACTAAAATGTTTTTGAACTTACCGCCGTTGTAGTT
>DASXLU010000046.1:0-29831 GCA_036496065.1 Candidatus Acidiferrum sp. | reverse complement strand
CAAGCCGTAGACTTCGATGCTATTGCTCCCAACATGATCGTGAAAATCCCCGCCACTAGCGCAGGCATTACCGCGATTGAGGATGCCACGTACCGCGGCATCAGCATTAACGCGACAGTTTCGTTCACACTCCCGCAGTGCATCGCCGTAGCCGAAGCGGTCGAACGAGGTCTGAAGCGCAGAGAGCGCGAAGGCAAAGATATTTCGAAGATGGGGCCGGTCTGCACCATCATGGTTGGCCGTCTTGACGATTGGCTGAAAGTGACCGCCGAGAAAGAAAATATCACCATCGATCCCGGTTACTTGGAATGGGCAGGCGTGGCTGTTTTCAAGAAAGCCTACCGTATATTCCGCGAGCGAGGCTACCGAGTGCGTCTGCTGTCGGCGGCATTTCGCAATCACATGCATTGGAGCGAGTTTATCGGCGGCGATGTGGTCATCTCGCCTCCTTACTCTTGGCAAGTTCGCTTCAATGCCAGCGATATAGAAGTGCGTTCGCGGATCAACGATCCAGTCGATCCTAAAATCGTGGCAGAACTAACTCGAAAATTCTCGGAGTTTCGCCGCGCCTCGGAAGAAACTGGGATGAAGGTGGAGGAATTTGACTCGTTCGGCGCCACGCGGCGCACGCTGCGGCAGTTCATTGCCGCGTGTCACGACCTCGATGTAATTGTCCGCGACTTCCAGATTCCAAATCCAGACGCAGCGTAACGTTTCCGCATCTCCACATTCAAGTACTCCGACTCTCTCGAGAGCAAGCTACGTTTTGGCACTTCGACCGTTTACACTAAGCTCCAGGACATCATGAAACGCAAAATCGCCGTCGTTACGACTTCCCGCGCGGATTACGGCCATCTCTACTGGCCTCTTCATGATTTATCGGCTCGAGCGGACGTTGATCTCCAAATCGTGGCGATGGGCTCGCATTTGTCGCCGGAATTCGGTCAGACCGTGCAGGAAATTGAGCGCGACGGTTTCCCGATCGCCGCGCGCATCGAATGTTTGCTGAGCTCGGACACGGATGTAGGCATGGCCAAGACGATTGGCGTCGCCACCCTGAGCCTGAGCGATGTTTTTGGGCAGATGCGTCCGGACCTGTTGTTGTTGATCGCGGATCGTTATGAAATGTTGGCCCCCGCTTCTGTCGCACTGGCTCTGCGTATCCCGATTGCGCACATCGAGGGCGGGGAAATCAGTGAAGGCGCGATCGACGATGCCGTGCGCAATGCAATCACGAAAATGAGCCACATCCATTTCACGTCGACGCACGCCGCGAGACAACGAATCATCTCCATGGATGAAGAAGAATGGCGGGTGCACCGAGCCGGTGCTCCTTCTTTGGACCATCTGCGACGGCAAACGCTGTTGACGCGCGAGCAAGTTGAGACAAAATTATGGATTGACCTGCAACAACCGAGCATTCTGGTCGCCTACCATCCAGTCACGCTGGCTCGCGACACCATCTACGAGGCCGATGCGGTGTTCTCCGCCCTCGACCAGCTCCCCGATCAATTATTGTTTTGTTTTCCGAATGCCGACGCCGGCAGTCGCGCGCTCATCGAGCGCACAAAATCTTTTTTGCGCGAACGAGATTCAGGAAAACTTTTCGTCAACCTGGATGCGCTAACTTATTGGAGTCTCCTGCGCGAGGTTGGTCTACTGCTCGGCAATTCCAGCAGCGGAATTATGGAAACGGCATCTTTCGCACTGCCCACGGTCAACGTTGGATTTCGCCAGCAAGGCCGGGATCGCGCCGTGAACGTGATAGACACTGTTCCTGAGCGCAATTCGATACTGGCGTCCGTGAAACGCGCGCAAAGCTTGGAGTTTCGTGAGACGCTTGCGGGAATGACGAATCCTTACGGGGACGGCCGTGCTGCGGGTAAGATTGTGCAGGTTTTGACCGAAGTGCCCTTGAACGAGGAACTACTAATCAAGCGGCATCTCTCCAACTACGAGCAAACGGCGCCAAGCGCGGCACGCTAGTTACTATAACGCACAAATTCAACACTGCAGCGTTTTACCGGCACGATTCACGCCGATGTGGTATACTTCGTTTGCGCTTAATACCGCGGCTGTGTTGTGCGGCCCCTCTGGTTTGATATCTGAGAATACCCGCCCTACGTTTCCTCCGTTAGTTTTCAGCGTAATTTAAAACAGATCTGGCGCCATATGTCGCCGTGTCGGCTTGAATTCAGGCCAGACACTGCAACTGTACCCGCCAGCAAGAAAGCAAAATGCAAAATTTTTCAGAACTTCCGATTTCGTCTTACCTGAAGGAGCGACTGTCCGCAGTTCGTTTCTCAGTGCCAACCCCGGTTCAAGCTGCGGCGATTCCGCCGGCGCTCGAGGGCAAGGATGTCCTTGCCACAGCTCAAACCGGAACAGGCAAAACTTTGGCTTTTCTCATTCCAGTGATTGAGAGGCTGCTACGTCGAGATAAAGTGGGCGTTTCGGCGCTCATTCTCGTCCCGACGCGCGAGCTGGCCATGCAGGTGGTAGATCAATACAACGCGCTTCGTGGCAAGCAACTCGCTGCAGCAGCCTTGGTCGTCGGCGGATTAGCCGAAGGTCACCAACTGAGAGCAATTCGCAATGGAGCCAACCTGATTGTGGCTACTCCGGGCCGTCTTGAGGATTATCTCGATCGCGGCTTGGTCAACTTCCGCAATCTACAAGTGCTCATTCTCGATGAAGCCGATCGCATGCTGGACATGGGATTCCTTCCGGCAATCCGCAGGATCGCATCCGCATTGCCCAAGGAACGCCAGACCATGTGCTTTTCCGCAACCATGGAAGGCGGCATGATTCGCCTGGTAAAGGATTACACCAACAATCCGGTACGAATCACGATCGGGTCTACGCTTAAGCCGGCCGAGAACGTTCGCCTGCAGGCATTTGAGGTGGCCGCTGACGGCAAACTCGACCTGCTGCGTGTTCTACTCACTAGCAAAGATAGCGGACGCTGCCTCGTGTTCTCTCGCACCAAGCGCGGCGCGGATCGTATCGCAAAGGGACTGAGCCGTGAAGGCATTGCGGCCGCTACTATTCACGGAGATCGCTCGCAATCACAGCGAACGGCTGCGTTAACTGGCTTCCAGAAAGGCCGGTATCGCGTGCTGGTTGCGACTGACTTAGCGGCGCGCGGCATTCACGTTGAAGAAATCACGCACGTCATCAACTACGACCTGCCCGACGTGGCCGAAAACTTCATTCACCGGGTTGGACGCACCGGCCGCGCAGGTAAGCATGGCTTGGCTTCCACCCTTTTCGTCCGCGAACAGCGTTCTGATATTTTTCAGTTGGAGCGCACTCTCGGCATTCGCATGGAGCGCATGAAGGCGGATGGCCGCCATTCGGAGACGAAAGAGCGTGATCATCATCATGCCGCTGCCGCTCCGCAAAAACACGCGCCTTCACGATCGACGATGGTGGCACTGCCGGGAGAAATCCTGCAGGGTCAAGCGCAAATCTAGCTCATTCTAGAGTCGAAGGATCCGGGGTTTACTCAGATCCTTCGATTTTCTCGCTAGCAAAAAACACCTGAATTTACGAGCACGCGCTTCTGCGAAAGCTTTGCGGATCCGTCGGCCAGAGCGATGCAGGTAGTGTATACTGGTGTAGATCCGATTCAGGAACTGCAAATGCTGCAGTCCACGAGGGCACCTGGACTAGCGAAGTCCCGTCCACACATAGCAGCTTGATGTAGCCCAGGTTGCAATCCACTCAGAGTTTTAACGGCCTACCAAATTGCGCGCGGGTGTTTTTGTCGGAGTTATTGAGATTGTGCACGAGTAGTGGCGAGGGGAGAAGTCATTGTCGCGGGATATTCAGGAAAAACTCGAACAGGTAAGAGGCTTGGTCAAGCTGGGTAAAGATCAAGGATATTTGCTGCACGATCAGGTCAACGATGTCCTCGCAGGCGAAGACCATACGCCCGAGGAGATCGACACGATTTTCTCTTCTCTCGAGACCGAAGGCATCGACATTTACGAAGACGCATCTGTAGCGAAGATCGCGAGAACGGGTCTCGAAGTCGTCGAACCGTTGGGCGGCGCACGAGAACAAATCGAGATTTCAGCCAGCGAAGACGGCGAAATTGATCCAATCGCCCTCGTACCAGAAAAAACCAGCGATCCGGTGCGCGTATATTTGCGCGAAATGGGCATCGTGCCTCTTCTTACGCGCGAACACGAGGTAACACTCGCCAAGCGCCTGGAACGCGGCCATCTGCGCGTGCTGAAGACGATTTCCCGCTCGCCCATCGTGCTGAAGGAATTGATTTCAGTTGGCGCGGATCTGCGCGCTGGAACCCGGCCCATCAAGGAAATCATTCAAATCGACGAGGAAGAGTTGGCTCCGGAAAAAGTGGAGGAGCGGACGCGGCAGACGCTGCGGATCATCGACAAGATCGAGAAACTGCACGAACTGGCGGTGAAGCAACTGAGCAAACTGGAAGGTCTAGAGGCCTCCGACAAACGTGCACATCGGCGAGCTAAGTACAAGCTGGCGCGAACTCGCATCGAAATGTCATTGCTCGTTCGGTCGTTGGATCTGAAAGAGCGCGAAAGAAAGCGCCTGATAGATATGTTGCGCCACACCGTCGAGCGCCTGCATGGTCTGGAGCGCGAAGTTGCCCGCCTCGAACGCCGCGTGCATACGGCTCGGGGTGATGCTGCCCAGGAAATACGCAAGGAATTGCGCACGTGCCGCGGACGGCTAAAAGAGATCGAAGAGTTAAGCGAACTTGGCCGAAATAATTTGAAGCGCGCGCTCACGCTGATTCAACGTGGCGAGGCCGAAGCGCAGCAGGCGAAAAGCGAACTGACCGAGGCGAATCTGCGATTGGTTGTGTCAATCGCCAAACGTTATACCAACCGGGGCTTGCAGTTCCTCGACTTAATTCAAGAAGGCAATATTGGCCTGATGCGCGGCACCGATAAGTTCGAGTGGCGGCGCGGCTATAAATTCTCTACCTATGCGACTTGGTGGATTCGCCAGGCGATCACGCGAGCAATTGCCGATCAGGCGCGCACGATTCGCGTGCCGGTACACATGATCGAAACGATCAATAAGCAGGTTCGCACCAGCCGGCAACTGGTGCAGGAACTTGGCCGCGAGCCTACCTCCGAAGAGATTGCAAAGCGCATGGATGTTCCTGTCGATGCGGTGCGCAAGACCAAGAAAATTGCTCAGGTTCCCATGTCGTTCGAGACTCCGATTGGCGAAGAAGGCGATTCGCATCTCGGAGATTTCATTGAGGACAAGGCGGTACTATCTCCTTCCGACGCCGCGATCAATCTGAACCTCAAGGATCAGATTGCCTCGATGCTGAGAACGCTGACTCCCCGTGAAGAGCGGATCATCAAGATGCGCTTTGGGCTGGATGACGGTAACGAGCACACGCTTGAGGAAGTTGGCCAGGTCTTTGCGGTCACACGCGAGCGCATCAGGCAAATCGAAGCAAAGGCATTGCGGAAGCTGCGGCATCCGTCGCGATCGAGCCGCTTTCGGACATTCGTTCACGGTTCGTCTTAAGGTTCGGGCACAAAGCCGACCACGCGATGTATGTAGTCCTGTGGCGGTTCAGAGAGTTGAGGGTAATTCAGTGAAGAGCTTATTTGTAGGCAACATGAGTTTTCAAACGACGGAAGGTGACCTGCTCGCACTGTTCAATCAGTACGGGCAAGTTACCAAGGCGCGCATAGTGATGGACCGCGAAACCGGCCGCGCGCGCGGATTCGCTTTCGTGGAAATGCCCAACGACAATGAAGCGGATAAGGCCATCGCCGCTCTGGATGGTAAGGAGATGGGCGGCCGGAACCTGAAAGTAAATGAAGCCCGTCCGAAATCTGCTTCGCCTGCTCCTCGCGGTAGTGGTGGAGGCGGTAATCGCAATGGTGGAGGAAGTCGCGAGCGATTCTCGAACGAAGATTATCGTGAAGCTGCGCGGCAACCGCGCGAACCTCGCTGGTAGATCCGTACGCTGTGCAACGCCCGGCATCGTGCCATGTTCTATAAAGGAGATTAAATGGCCATCACATTTCAGAAGCGTCAAAAAGAAATGAAGAGACAAGAGAAACAACGCGAAAAGGCCGAGCGCCGTGAGCAGCGCAAATTGGCAAAACGCGCAGAAAAAGAAGCTGGCATCGAACAGCCTGGTGATTCTGTCGAAGTGGTCGACACTGTCCCTCCTGAATCGGAAGTCTAAAGGCAATAGCTGAACAGCTTTCATTAGACGCATTAATTTTGTGGCACTGCTCCTCGGATTCTGAGGTGCGTCTGTCCTGAAAACTTGCATTGCTGCTGGCTGCGAAGTTTCTATCTCGACGGTCCCACCCGGGATCGCTTTTTCAGCATTGCGATAAGGTTCCCAAACACTCGCATCGATTTGCCACTTCCGGCAAATGGCAACCTTCCCCGCTGGAACTCGTCTAATCTTCCGTGCTAAAAACCGCCCTTTTCATTTCAGGCTAGCGAAACTAACCTTGAAAGCCACGATAAGGAGTTCCGCCATGCGAAGCCTTCGCCAGCTCTACATTTGTGCCATTTTGATGAACGTTGTCGTACTCGGCTCAGCCCCTGCGGCGAAATGTCAGAACTTGCCAGCGCCTACTTCGACAGATGCGCAGCCCGACGTCAGAGCATTGTTGGAATCCGTGCGGCAGCTTCAGTCGCAAGTGCAAACGCTAAATTCGCAAATGAGCGAGATGCGCAGTGTGCAACAGGAAACCGCGCTGGAAACTGCAGAGCTGCGTGCCGAGTTGCAGCGCGCCAAGGAACAACAAAACGCAAGTCTCCCTGCCAAAGTGGTAGGGCCAAACGTTCTTCCTGTCTCGCACTCACCTCTCTCCTCAACTAGTCAATCGACTTCGGACGCTCAAGGCTCGAACGCTTCCTTGGACGAACGCGTCTCCAAGGTGGAAGAGAACCAAGCTTTGCTTAGCGGCCAAGTACAAGAACAGAGCCAAACTAAAGTGGAAAGCGGCTCAAAATATCGCGTGCGTTTGTCGGGAATCGTACTTCTGAACTCGGCGATAACGCGGGGCTCGGTTGACAACCTGGACTTCCCGCAAGTTGCAACTCCTTCGTTCCCGGGTACCTCAGGTTCCTTCTCTGGCTCGCTGCGTCAATCGCAAATTGGCCTCGAAGCCTTCGGGCCGGACATTGCGGGAGCGCACACCAGTGCGAACATAAACTTCGATTTTGCCGGCGGCTTTCCTGATACCGCGAACGGAGCGGCATTCGGCATTGTAAGACTTCGCACTGGAACCATTCGCTTCGATTGGGCGAACACTTCCCTTGTGGGCGGGCAAGACTCCCTGTTCTTTGCGCCTCTCACCCCAACAACATTAACCTCTCTGGCTATTCCCGCGCTTTCTTACACCGGGAATCTCTGGATGTGGACTCCACAAATACGAATTGAGCATCGCGTTGCATTGTCAGAAAACTCCAGCTTGCTGCTTCAGGCCGGGATTCTGGATTCGCTGACCGGCAATGTGCCCCTTGGATATTATCGCTACCCGAGCGCGGGCGAGCGCTCCGGACAGCCTGCGTATGCCGCTCACGCTGCTTGGACGCGACGAACCTTCGGCAAGGACCTGACGATTGGTGCCGGTGGATTTTATGGACGGCAAAATTGGGGTTATGGACGCACGATTGACGGTTGGGCCGGCATTACGAATGTGAGCCTTCCTTTGGGAAACATGTTCGAGCTGAGCGGAGAGTTTTATCGCGGGCGAGCGTTGGAAGGTCTCGGTGGCGGAATAGGGCAAAGCCTCCTGCTGTCAGGTCCCATTACCGATCCGAATACGACAGTTCATGGCTTGGACTCGATGGGTGGCTGGCTACAATTGAAATTCAAGCCAACGGAAAAATTGGAAGTGAACGTTGCGTACGGCCAAGATAATCCGTTCGCCAGTGAGCTCAGGGCCAACCCGGCGAGCGCGTATTATTACGGCTCACTGCTTTCGCGCAACCGAAGTCCGTTCGTCAATTTTATTTATCACGCGCGCTCCGACGTGCTTTTCTCCCTGGAGTACCGCAGGCTCGATACCAATCCGTTGGACAGCAATGCCAACGTAGCCAATCAGGTTGGCATTAGCTTGGGATATATGTTCTGATTCTTCCAGGGTCGATGAAGCGCGCCTTATCCATCCTGAGCGGAGTGGTTTGCCTATTTCCTTGTGCGGCCGCTGTACGCGTGTTCGCACAGGGAGGTTCCGTAACCGCTACAGTATCCGTGGTGCGGACGCTGCCCGCGAACAGCAAATCGCCTGCCGAAAAAGCCAAGGACGATTCGAATGTGGCGATCTGGCTGACCCCCTTAGGCAACGCGAGTAACAAAGCACTGGCGTCTGCCTCGTCTCCAAGACTCGTGCAACGACACAAAACCTTTGAGCCTCACGTGCTAATCGTGCCGGTAGGAACCTTGGTTGCTTTCCCCAATAAAGATCCCTTTTTCCATAACATTTTCTCGTTATATGACGGCAAGCGATTCGATCTCGGTCTTTACGAAGCTGGCACAACTCGTTCGGTTCTATTCGATAGGCCGGGTGTGAGCTTTCTGTTCTGTAATATTCACGCGGAAATGAGCGCCGTGGTAATCGCTGTGAATACTCCATATTTTGGAATTTCCGATCGTTCCGGCCATGTGGTGATTCCGAACGTTCCTGCCGGCCGCTATGAGCTAAGCGTGTGGTACGAACGTAGCTTGTCCGAGGAGTTGAAAGGGTTATCGCGGACCGTCACGATTTCGGCGTCCAACCGCGATTTAGGAACGATTCGCGTCAACGAGAATCCCGATTTCACCATCGAACACAAGAATAAATACGGGCTGGACTACGTACCGCCGCCGAATCCTGCATATAATCACCCCTAAATCGCCCTAAATCGCCTCTAAACCAGCCCTAAAAACCACTATTTTACCCGCCTTTTACAATTGAAGGACACTCGGCAGACAACCTCTGCCGCTGATTTCGCTAGACTTACGCCAGAGAGTCAGAACCACCATGAACCCATTCGCTCATATGGATTCAGGGAGTTTTCAAGGCTCTCCTTGGGTCGAGTTGGTAATCCGGGAAGTGTCGCAACACCGGCCGGTCAGAGTTGTATAATGAGAGTCCATCGGCTGGGTATTCAGCCTGACTCGAGTCACGTCAGGTACAAAGGAATCGCGTGGATACTGTTCTAATAGTGGAAGACAGCCGCCCCATGCAGCGCACGCTGCAACGCCTGTTCGAATCCGACGGTCTGAACGTGGAGATTGCGTCCGATGGCGTAGCTGGGCTCGAAAGCTTTCGTAAACAAACACCCAGCGTGGTTGTGCTCGATTTGAAACTGCCGCGGTTGCCGGGAAAAGAAGTGTGCCGTGCGTTTAAGGCGCATGCTGCTTCGGTCCCGGTGGTAGTGCTAAGCGCAAACAGTGAAGTCGAGGACAAAGTGCTCCTGCTGGAATTGGGCGCCGACGATTACGTGACCAAGCCGTTCAGTCCGAAGGAGCTCCTGGCTCGCGTCCGGCGTGCCATGCGCCGAAGCGGTCAGCCTGCAGAAGCGGCAAATGCGACAGGCGCGGCCTCGTCGCACAATGTTTTGGTTTTCGATGAAGTGCGGATCGATTTCACCAGCATGGTCGCGACGCGCGGCTCGAAATCTCTTACGTTTACTGCTCAAGAATTCAAGCTTCTGAAGTATTTCGCGAACTCTCCATCCCGAGTCATCTCCAGGGAAGAATTGCTGAACGACGTTTGGGGATATGAAAACTATCCGACCACTCGTACAGTGGATAACCACGTGCTTCGTCTACGGCAAAAACTGGAACCCGACCCGGCGAATCCCCGCTACTTCCTGACCATGCACGGTTCTGGCTACAAATTTGTCCCTGGCGATTTGGGCGTCGTCACGGAAAAATAACAATAAATCTGGGTCTTCATGACGCACTTGCGATTACGCACACAACTTGTTATTGCCACGCTGCTGATAATTTTCGCCCTGCTGGGGTCGCTTCTCCTGGTCGTCCGCCACACCATACGATCCGAAATTGCCCAGGAAGTTGGGCAAAGCACTGTAGCCTCGGTTCACGCCTTCGAAAACGTACAGCAAGAACGTGAGCTGCAACTTTCGCGCACGGCCGCAATATTGGCCGAACTCCCACTACTAAAATCCATGATGGCCACTCAGCATGCCTTGACCATCCAAGATGCGTCGGAGCCTGTCTGGAAGCTCGCGGGAAGCCAACTCTTCGTCCTGGCCGGACCAGATGGACATCTTTTTGCGCTTCATCTGTCAACGCTGGGCTGGGAGGCTAACGAGGCGCAGGACAACCTGGCGAGATCCTTGCAACAAGGAGAAGATGCAGCGTGGTGGTACGGCAATGGTCAACTCTATCGCGTATTTCTCCGGGCTGTTCTAGCGGGTAGCGGCGAAAACCAAAGAAAACTTGGTGTGATTGCGGTCGGTTATCAGATTGACTCCAGCGTCGCCTCGCAAGTTGCGCTCACCCTGGGCAGTCAAATCGCGCTTGCCACCGACGACAGAATCATTGCGTCGACGTTTACACCCAGTGAACAGAACGAACTGCAACGGAAGATCCACCCGAACTGGGACGCTGCTGACACGCGCGAAATCCGGTTGGGCCGGGAGTCGTATCAAGCGGCAGCGATTTCCATCCACGTTGGACCGCCCGCTACCGTTAAATGTTACGTACTCAAATCGCTTCAACCGGCCAACCTGTTTCTGCAACGGCTCACTCGCACGATTTTAATTCTCGCGCTCTCGGCGATTGTACTTGCCGGTTTGCTGCTGAGTTTCGTATCACGCACGATCACGCATCCATTGGACGATTTAGTTGCCGGCGTTCGCGCACTGGCCGAAGGCGACTATTCGTACTCCATTAATCCACGAGGAAGCGACGAAGTTGCGGAGCTTGGCAAGGCATTCGCAAAAATGCGTGGTGAATTGCGCACATCGGAACAGCGCCGTTTTGCGGCTGAACGTGTGGCTGCCTTTGGCCGCGCAGCTAGCTCCATATCGCACGACCTTCGCCATTACCTGGCTGCCGTGGTTGCCAACGCTGAATTTCTCTATGAAGCGGAAAAGCTAAGACTGAATCGCGATGAGGTCTACGCCGAAATCAAGACCGCTTCTGAGCAGATGACGGATTTGCTCGATTCGCTGCGGGAATTGTCACGTGCCGAGATTTCCATTTCTCCGCGTCCAGCAACAATGGACCAGACCATTCGTCACGCCATGGATACGATTCGCGCCCGTCCCGAAATGAGGTTTCGAGCCATTTCGCTGCGAACGTCCGGTGACATGAACGGAGTCTTTGACCCGCAGAAAATCGAACGGGCCTTTTTTAATCTCGTGCTGAATGCCTTTGAAGCATCCGTACAGCCGCAGGCTGAAGTTGAAATCGACATCCGTTCGTCAGGAAACCACTTTGATATTAGAATCACGGATCATGGTTCCGGGATTCCCGCACCGATTCGACAGACGCTCTTCGATCCCTTCGTCAGTTTCGGTAAATCGACAGGCACTGGCCTGGGCCTCGCCATCGTAGGCAAGATCATTCATGATCACGGCGGCTCTGTGGATGTCGAGGAAACTTCTTCAACAGGGACTACTTTTCTCGTAAAACTTCCGCGGGCGGCACAATCGGCCGTGGAAACCGCGCAACCCGTTATCACTACCTAGCTTTCCGTTTCTCCGTTCATCTCAATTCCCTTTCTTGCTACGTCATAAAAACGTGCGTTTCAAAGCAGTGACGTCGAGATGACAACACTTTTGCCCATGCATGACAACGGTTGTGAGCTTTCACTACACACTGTTCCTCGACGGGAACCAACAAATCAGGCTCTAGCGCGAGTCATTCTGGAAAAGAGGAACAAATATGTTTACGCAACAATTGATAAAGGTTTCAGGAGTTCTTTTGGCTAGTCTTGCCATGAGTGTCGTCGCTTCAGCCCAGTATGGAGGCGGTGGAATGGGAAGCACGGGCGCACCCGGCAATGGAGCCACGGGAAATATGGGCGGATACGGTTCGGGTTCGGGGAAAGCGATCGGCATCGGCGTAGGAGCGGCCGCAGGTGCAGCAGTCGGCATCGCACTGCTCGTTCGACACCATCACCACGGTGCGGCAGCGGAGCAGGCTCAGGCCTCAATGACGGGTTGCACACAGTCAGTGCTGAACGGCATCAGTTTTAAGAACGAAAGTGACAATCAAACGTACATGCTCCTGTCTAAAGGAACGGCGCTGCAAGCCGGCGAGCGTGTGGAACTAAAAGGGGTAGTTACCGGCCCCAATGCCGGCCCGCAAGCATTGCGCGTGCAGTCTCTCGTGAAGGACTACGGGGTTTGCGGAACAGCGTCAGCGGACGCAGGCAAATCCACAGGAGAGATGAACGAGATCGCTCAACTTCCGGCCAAGTAACTGATGGCAGTTCGACCTGCAACTAACACGAGTGGCAGTCTGAGAAGGCGGAGAGTCGGTCCCGGCCCATACTTGATGAGCTGAACTCTCCGTTCTCTCGGAAGCCAACATTGTCTAGAAGCGAAAACTAGGCAGTATGCGCGTACATATCCCAGCCCAAATAGCGCGTCGTGGCTTCGTGCACTACGGATGCAACGTTCGAAAAGTTTGCGGCCACGTGATGCTCGAATCCGTTTTCGCAGATGTATCGCAATAGCTTCTGTAGCCCGGGAATTTCCACGACTCCGGCGCCTCCGAAGGTTTCCAATGGGTCATCGGTGAATCGTCCGCTGCCACTGTAGCCACGAACCTTGCCGGCGGTATCGTCCGTAGAGATTCGCAAGAAACTCATATCCCCGGCCTTCACTTGTCCCACGCAAGTGCCAAACGTATTGTCTTTGCCCACGGTGCCCGCGATGATCGCTTGATAGTCCATCTTTACTTCTTTAAAGAAGTGCTTCGGAAGATTGCTGCAGTGGAAGCACACCGCTTTATTCGGATCATTTCCATAATTGTTGTTCCAGTCGAGCAGCGCGCTGGGGGTCTCGGACGCTAATTGCAACGCGTGCATGCCTAAAACGCCGCACACATCTACTTCGCATGCGCTGGACAACAGCGAATCGCTCATCATGCTCATCACAGTACAAGGCACCACGCCAAGATTCTCTTCCAGCGAAGTCCAACACTGAACTGCGCTTATCTGCACGCTGGTCGATTTCATCCATTCGTCTACGACCGCGCCTAGTTTGGCCATCTTCAGCAGCGCCGCCTGAGGGACATCGGTGGTCGTCACGTACTTCTGAATGGCTTGGAGCTTTTGTACTGCAGCGTCATCCGTATCCCTCATACGGCTAATGCGCCCCAGCACCTCACTCAGATCAAAAGTCTCCACAGAGATTCCGCTGGCTTCCAGTAACTTCTCGCTGTAGCGAACTGTGTTAAATGCCGCAGGCCGCGCGCCAATCGCGCCAATTCGCAAATTCCTCAGTCCCTTCACCACTCGGCATACACTGGCGAACCATTCCAGGTCATTCGCGAATTCCGTAGAATCTGGCGATTCCGTGTGCAGGGTTGTCAGCGAATAGGGCTGGCCATACTGCCGCAGGTTGTTGCACGCAGACATTTTCCCGCAGAAACTGTCGCGCCGGTGAGTAATCCCCATTTTTGCGGGCGTATCCGGCGTGGCTTGCACAAGAACGGGTACGTTCAACCGGGCAAGTCGCAATGTGTCCGCAATAGCCCGTTCGTCTCCGAAATTGGGCAACGATACGATGACACCATCGATATCGTCTGCCTTGGACTTGAACAATTCCGCGCAGCGCCGCGCATCGTCGTACGTTTCTACCGCACCGTACTTGCTTTGCTCTGGGCCGAGTACGACTACATCCATACTTGCCTTTTCCAGGGCCTGAATCATTTCTTGACGGCCGGTTTTTGCCAGGTGATCGGGAAAAAATCCGCGATTCCCAACGATAACGCCCATCGTCATTTTTCTTTTGTTAGCCATGATTTTGTCGCCTTACCTTACAAGCGGCCTTTGCCGGGCGCGAAGTAGAAACAGTACGCCGCTCCGATTACTGCAAGCAACGCTCCCCACCAGAGGTTCGCGTGCAGATGATAGAGAACGATTTTCTCCACCGGCGGGTGAAAGAACTCATAGGCGCCGGCACCGCAGATTAATAATCCATTCACTAGCAGCGAAATGCCAATAAAGAACCAGATGGACAGCGATCCGCCCGTTTTCATAACGCCTCACCAAAATACTACGTTCACGACCACAAACAGCACACCAACCACGGTTGCCCAGAACCACGGCCGGTGAAATACAGTTACGAAAGATTCTGACGGAATTTCTGTCACTCCGTATACCAGGCCTTTTAACTCTGCGTCAGTCTTTGGCTTTGTCACCAGACTTACAGCTACGGTGACAAGCACGCAAACGATCCATGACCACAGCGCCCGATACATATTTTCGGCCATATCCCGGGCATGTGGCGAGAGCGCAACATAACGCAGTGCCGTGGGATCTACCTTCACCCACGCCCACATTCCAATCGAAGACAAAGTGCCCGCGAACAATCCCCAGAATCCTCCCGCTGGTGTGGCACGTTTCCAGAGCATACCGAGAATCACTGTGCCAAACAGAGGTGCGATGAAAAAACTGAAGAGCGCTTGCACGTAATCCATGATGCTCTTGAAATCCATCACCAGATAGGCCGTCCCCACACTGATAATGACTCCCACCACCGTGGCCCAGCGGCCCATGCTCACATAGTGTTGGTCCGAGCCATCTTTTTTTATGAGCGCGCGATAAATGTCATAGGTCCACACCGTTGTAAATGCGCTTACGTTTCCGGCCATCCCAGACATAAATCCGGCAATAAGCGCGGTGATTCCCAGGCCCAGAAGCCCAGGCCCGCAATAGCGCGCCAGCATCAGCGGCAGCACTTCGTTGTAACTATGACCACCGGTCGCAATCGCTTGCGCTTCGCCTGTCAGCTTCATCGGCAATACCGCCAGCGCCAGCAAGCCGGGCAAAATCACGATGAACGGCACCATCATCTTGAAGCCCGCGCCAATGATTGGAGCCATCTTCGCGGCGCGCAGATCTTTGGCGGACAGCACACGCTGCACCACGAGAAAATCCGTCGTCCAATACCCAAACGAAATAATTGCTCCGAGTCCGAAGACGATTCCAGTCCAGTGAATGCCCATCGGGTTACCGTCGAATCGGCCCAACGTGCTCCAAAGATGCGTGTACTCGGAGGACGCATTGACGGCGATCCTTGCTTTGAGTCCGCTCCATCCGCCCGCGTCAATCAAACCGAGGATGGGTATTAGCAGCGCTCCAGCCCAGATCAGGATGAATTGCAGCACTTCGTTGAATATGGCCGACCGCAGGCCGCCAAGAGAAACGTAGATTGCGACGGTCAAGGACGATACCCAAATGCTGAAGTTAATGTTCCACCCCAGCACAATCTTCAGCACCAAAGCCATGGAATACATGTTGATGCCGCTCATCAGCACGGTCATCATCGCGAAACTGATGGAAGAGAGGGCGCGACTCGATTCACCAAATCGAAGCTTTAGATATCCAGGAACCGAATGTGTTTTAGAAATGTAGTAAAACGGCATCATCACCAGCGCCAGAAATAACATTGCGGGAATCGCGCCAATCCAATACCAATGAGCCGCCAAAATTCCGTATTGATAAGCCGCTCCGGCCCAGCCCATCAACTCTAGCGAGCCGAGATTCGCGGAAAGAAAACTCAGGCCCGCGATCCAGGCGGTCATTTCTCGACCAGCCATAAAAAAATCTTCGCCGGTATTCGACCGTTCTTTCAGATAAAAGCCGATCGCCAAGACAAGCACGAAATAGAAAACGATGATGACCAGATCTACCGTGGAAAGATGGACAAGCCGGGAAGCACTCACTTCAGCCAGCGCAAAGGTCATTCTTTTGTCCTCATGTTTTCTCGGGCCTTATTTAGTCGAAAAGCGAAAAGATGTGGTGGAGCGAAGAGTCTGGCCTGGCTGCAATAAGGTCGACGGGAATTCGGGATGGTTGGGCGAGTCGGGAAAATGTTGCGTTTCCAGGCAGAATCCTGATCGAAATGGATAGGTTTTGCCTGACTTTCCGCGCTCGGTGCCGTCCAGGAAGTTTCCGCTATAAAACTGCACGCCGGGCTCGGTGGTCAAAACCTCCAGGACGCGGCCACTTCGCGGTTCGTAGACTTGGGCTGCTGAGACGAGTTCCGATGGGTCACCATGTCTGTCGATCACCCAATTGTGGTCGTAGCCCTTCGCTAATTTTAGTTGCTCGTCTGTCTTGTCAATTCGTTCACCGATCTCTATAGCTTCACGGAAATCAAAAACAGAATTGTTCACGTCGCTTACGGTACCCGTTGGGACCAGTGCCGCATTCACAGGAGTGAATTTGCTCGCTCGTAGCGTCAGTATGTGCGAAAGCACGTCTCCGTGGCCCTCGCCCGCGAGGTTGAAGTAGCTATGGTTCGTCAAGTTCACAACCGTATCCTTATCGGTGCGGGCGTTGTATTCGATGCTCAGTTCATTCTTGTCTCTCAAAAGCGTGAAGAGAACCTTCACTAATAAATTCCCCGGAAATCCTTCCTCTCTATCCGTGCTTTGGTAGGAGAATTCGACAGAAGGCCCCTCCTGACTAGACCCCTCCGACGCTTCCCACATCCTTTTATTAAAACCGAGTATGCCTCCGTGAAGGGTGTTTTCGCCTTCATTCTTCGGGAGCGTGTAAGACTGACCTGCAAGAGTGAACGCACCCAGGGCGATACGATTGCAATAACGTCCAATCGTTCCGCCGAAATAGGCTTTGCCTTTTTCGTAGTCTTCCACCGTGTCATGTCCCAAGACGACATCCTCACGTTTACCATCACGATTGGGGACATGGAGAGACACGACTGTGGCGCCGTAGTTGCTGATCGCCACCGCCATCGAGTTGTGGTTTGTTAGGGTATACAGCTCTGCTCTTTGTCCGGAAGTGATTACACCGAAGGGATGGACCTGAAGTGATGACCTATTTGGTGCGTTCGCCGAAAAGTTTGCGCTCATATTCGTGACAGTTTCGAACGATATCACGGAGGGGCGCAATTCGGATACTGCACTCAACTGAGCGATGCGTGCGTTTTAACCTGTACCTACGCAAAAAGTGACGGCCGACGTCCTAGGCGGCTCCGCTTAGGAAGCGAAACCTAAGTTTTCCAACTTCATGCTTTCATACTTGGCGGTGTTTAGCTGTGCAATACGGTCTGACGTCTGCCTTGACCGCCGCAAATTCTGGCGCAAATAGTTTTTGGCTCGGAAGATCATCACTCGCACAGTGGGAAGAGGTGTGTTTAACACGTGCGATATCTCGGAGTGACTCATTCGCCGGTAATAATGAAGAACCAGCGGAATTTTGTATTTCTTTGGCAGACGCGTTACCTGCTCCCGGATCTGCCGCTGTTCGTCTTTCCACAACACTTGCGATAACGGAGAAGCGATTGAGTGATCGGCTATATTGCTTACGTCTATTTCTTCCAGAGAAGAGTTTTTCTCACGTTTTCTTTGTCGCAGCACATCGATACAATGATTGGCCGCCACCTGCGAGACCCATGGTCGAAAAGGCATTCTCTCGTCTCTCTGTTGCAGCACCCTGCACAACTTCAAGAAAACCTCTGCCGCCGCATCCTCAGCATCTTCCGGCCTACGGAAAAACCGCCGGCACACCCGCAAAACGTGTTGATAGTCCGCGTGATAAATTGCGCTCAGGACCTCAGGACATATTGAAGCCGTCTGATTATAGGCAATTCGAAACTGCGTACTCTCCATGTTTGCAAATCGACGATGTGCGAATCGTCGCTCCTCTCTCAGGAATTTGGATACACCCCTACCGCAACGCCGCCGCGATGCAACTCGCGCTCGCCATTACATTGGTTCAGCTGCCTACACCTACTGTCGTTTTGTCCGTCGTGTCTGGGTTGTTCGTTCCTTGGACATGGGTGGACGACCAACCGTCGAAATTTCTTTGCTCCCGGAAACCGTTAAAGAAGTGGCATCGAGGGAGACGGCGTCACGGTGACGAACGACCAACAGCGTCAAATCGTCGCCAGGTGTGCATGAGTCCGCAAAGTCCAGCACGGACCCCAGCGTGGAAAAAAGCACTTGGTTCGCACTTGCGCCATTCAGCGCATTCACCGTTGCTGATAGCCGAGCCATCTCGAACTCCTCGTCCCGCGAATTGCGGCATTCCGTCAGTCCATCGGAGTAAGCAAGCAGCATATCGCCAGGATTGAGGCGGACGCGGCCCGAGTTGTAGGAGGAATCTTTCAGAGCGCCGAGCATCGGCCCACCCTCATCGAGCCGGTCTACGGACTTGTCACGTCGCACCAGCAGTGCCGCAGGCAAACCTGCGTTGCAATATGTCAGCTCGGCACCGTCAGGGTCGAGCCGCGCAAAAAACAATGCCGTGAGTGGTGGCTCCGCTTGATCGCGGCAAAGTTCGCGATTTACCTCAGCGACGGCATCGGCGGGTTCGGCATGGTTCCGTGCACAATGCTGAACTAAATGCATCAGGTGCGCCTGCCAAATTCCGGCGGATAGTCCCTTGCCCGCTATGTCGCCTACTGCCAACCCAAGGGACTCGCCCAATTCCATAACCTTGAAAAAATCTCCCGACAGGTGACGCACCGGGAAAATCTCGCCGGCAATTTCAAAGTTTCCCCAAATCAACTCGCGTGGAGCACACAGATTTCTTTGAATTTGTGCGGCTTCATAGATGGCCTGCTGCAGCTTTGCATGCTCGCGGTGCATCGCATCCAGATTCATCTGCATAGACAGCGCGCTCTTCGAGAGATCCTTGGCGCTAAGCGGCGAATCTGCCGCTGTGGCTTGCATCTCCCGCGATCGGCTCTTTTCACTTGGCTTGCGCATGGTTGTTGCTGCGGTCGTTGTGCTCATGTTCAACTCATCCCACGAATTTGTATCCCACCCCATGTACCGTTAAGAAGAATCGCGGCTGCTCAGGAACCGGTTCGAGCTTCTGGCGAATTCGCACGATGTGCGCATCCACAGTTCGAGTCGTCGGAAAATTCTCGTAACCCCACACTTCATCAAGCAGCCTGTCGCGGCTCAACGTTTCTCCGGAGTGACACAGAAAATGTTTGAGCAGATCGAATTCCTTGCTGGAAAATTCCACCGGCTTGCCGCCTCGCACCACTTGATAGCTGCGCAGGTTCACCTCGACGTCGCCGAAACTGTAGCGGTCCTGCTCTTTCGGAAGCGCTTGTGCACGGCGAAGAACCGCTTTGACCCGCGCGAGCAGTTCACGAATCGAGAAAGGCTTCGTAACGTAATCATCCGCGCCAAGCTCTAGACCAACGACCTTGTCCACTTCCTGCCCGCGCGCCGTCAGCATGATGATGGGGATTGAGGGCCGTTTCGACTTTAACTGCTTGCATACGTCCAGCCCACTCATCCGGGGCATCATCACATCGAGCACAACCAGGTCCGGCGAATCCTTCAGCGCGCGTTCCAGACCTTCCATGCCATCGAGCGCCGTTATCACCTGAAATCCTTCGTACTCGAAATTGTCGCGCAAGCCCGCAACCATGTTCGGTTCATCTTCGACGATCAAAATCTTAACTGCGTCCATTAGCTCTCCGTCTTGATGAAGAAGATGACAGCACTCCACCAAATATCGTTATCATCCGAGCGCCTGCCCTGCTTGCACCGCAGGAGTCATAGGAAGTGCGATCGTAAACTTGCTGCCTTTTTCAGGAATGCTTTCGACCAGCACATCCCCGCCGTGAGCTCGCGCGATATGCCGTACCAGCGACAGGCCCAAACCCGAACCTTTGACGTTGTGAACCAGCGGATCACCGCAGCGATAGAATTTCTCGAAGATTTTCTCTTGTTCGTTGGCCGGAATGCCGATGCCCTTGTCCTGGACCTCCAGATTCACGCGGCCGTTTGAGCGATACAAGCTGACGCCGATGTACCTCTGGTCTCTGGAATACTTCAGCGCATTGTTGACCAGATTAAGCAGCGAACGAGCGATCGCCTCACGGTCCACCACAAGTGGCGGAATGTCGTCGGAGATTTTTTCCTCGAAGGCAAAACCGTTTTGTTGGATTTGGAAGCGATACGATTCCAAGGTGGAGTGCACCAGTTCGCCCAAATTGGTTTCCTTGAATTCGTACTCTTTTCGGCCGGCCTCGATCCTGGAGAAATCCAGAATATTGTTGATGAGCGCGGTTAACCGCTCGCTCTCTTCGCGAATGATTCGAAAATATTCCTGGTATTTCTCCTTTGCCGTTAGTCGCCCGAGTTCCAGAGTTTCGGCATAGAGTCGAATTAGAGCCAGCGGTGTGCGCAATTCGTGAGAGACGTTCGCCACAAAATCAGATTTCAGCCGCGCCAGATTCATTTCCCTGGAAACGTTCCGGTAGGTGAGCCAGATTCCTCCCGCCATAAGCAGGGAAAGCGCGCCGAGGACGATGAAGTTGTATCGGAGAAACTTGGACCCGATATCCGCAACGGTGGTTCCCTGATATTTGATCGCCAGAGTCAAATCGGGGAACACGTAGGAAAAGGTACGCTCCGCCTCAGGCTTTCCACCGTCCCATTTCGCGGATGCTACCCAGGGAGTCGGATCCTTCGCTGGATGCAACATCATCACCGGGAGATTTGGTTCGGATCTAAGTACATAGTTCTTACTATTCAACACATCCCTCATCACGGCCGGGAAAAAGCTATCGCGTAAGTAGTCATCATCGAATGCTACGGCGCCAAGTACCACGCGGTCTTTCGGCGCATTTTGGGGAATAAAATAGGCGAGATTCCAGTAGGTGTGCTGATTTTTCTGGAGCATCCACCCACCCATGAAACCCACCGGATGCTCATGTTTTTCTTCCATCATTCGAACGTGGTCTGCCATGCTGGAAGCTTCGAGAGGCAGCCAGCTGGAATAGGTGCTGATCGTTTCATGAGCACTCGCGCAGAAGCTCTCGTCATGATCGCGAGCTGGCTGTGCCCGGCTCAGGATCTGATTAGTTTTTGCGTCAAAGAGAAAGGCGTATGCAAATTGCGGATGCTCCAGGAGGATGCTTCCAAGCTTCGCTTCGATCTCCGCATGATTCCCTTCCGGGCTTGGGAACTCTCTTCGAACTGGCGCAACCAAGTCGTCTGCTTCATCCCCGGCCTTCATTTCGCCGATTTTGAGCACGTGGGAAAAATCACGCTGGATCGCAGCTTCAATGGCCTCTGAGCGTTGAATGTGCTTCAGATTCCATATACTGAATCCCATTAAAGCCGCTGCCGGCAGCACAATGGCCAACTCCAGTTGGAGCAGCGTTCGCGTGCGGTCCGTCAATTTCCATTTCTTGAACAATTTCATCCTCGTTTTCCCAGCTATCAACCCTGAATACAGCAAGACTATAAGGAGCCCACGGAGTAAAGGTGTCAAGCCAGCGCAAACGATTGTAAAAAGTTGTAAAAGCGGTCGCCCCAAGACCGGTGATCAGAGAGGATAAGTCCTGTCGATTCAGCAAACTGAGGTTTGTGCTCGCCCGTACGCGGAATATTCGGATTTGTAAGCGGGACCGAAACCCTGCATTTGTATCGGGATTTCGCTACAGCTTTTGGTAGTTCGAATTTTGCGTCGCGACCTTAAGCTGCTTGCTCGTACCTTCGATAGTCGCCGCAGAAACGTGGCGAGGGCCATCCGGCAAACCGGCGAACTGAACGGTCAAGTTTACGGCGTCGGTAGGATCATCGAGGTATGTCGCAATCTGAATGCTCAAAAGAGTTTTCTTGCTCTTGTCGACCAGTAACGTCATAGAGTCACCTGCTTTGACGTAATTTCGAATTACCAATTTTACTTGGTCCGGAGCTCCCGCGCTTGGCGTGATCGAGATATTTCCCTTCGAGTAGGCTTCCTGGATCGCGTCCTTATCGGGAGGAATATATCGCTCGGCGAGAGATTTCATGCGCTCGGCGTAGTCCTCGTATTCTTCTTTCTTTTTCTCAACGACGCGCTCCCGGAGTCTTCCGTGGCGTCCACCGGAATCCTGTTGCGCGCTTGGCGCTGGGTCGAGCGAGGTTTTCTGCGGCTTACCATCGGGACCCATACGAACCTGGAAGTGTTGCTGCTTGCGTTCCTGGCCTTTCAGGCTGATAGATACTTGCTCCACCCATGTGTATTTCGCGAGCTCTTCCTTATTTTTTGCGGAAGACTCTTTCAGGTCGGCAACACGCTGCTGCAAATCGGCGTTCTGTGCCCACAACACTGGAAGAAAAAGAATGAGAAGCGGAACTAATCCTGCTGTCAGAGCGCGAGATATACTTTTTCTGACACTCATTGCGCACCTGTCCTCGTAGATATCTTGCGCGCAGCCCGTCAAGCAACCGCGCGCTCGCATGCCGACGTTATTTACTCTTGGGGGGGAAATTCTTCAGCAGCTTCTTCATGGCCTTATCCAGATTTTTTTGTTCTTTCTCCTGGTCGCCGCCGGGATTGATGGCCTTCGTGGCATGCCCTTGCCAGATGAGCTGTTTCGCGGCTGGATCGTAGAAATCCAGCACAATGGTTCCGACGCTGATCGTCGTGCTGGTCGCCGTGCCCATGCCACCCCAACGAGGACCGCCGCCCATGCCCATACCGTTCCACTGTCTTTCCTTATCGACAGCCACCTGGTAGGTAACCGCGAGATCGGCCTTTTCGCCGTCGGTCTTGATAAATCCCTTTTCAGCGAGTTGCTTGTCTACGGCCGATTTGATCTCTGCATCCACGATTTGGTTTGGGTGTGCGCCGCCCTCACTAGCATGCCAGCGATACGTCTTGAACTTGGTGAAGTCCGTCCCTGGCATGTAATTGGTACGGACGTCTTGCGCGGCGAGCGTACCGGCTGTCGTTACACAAAAAATCGCCAGCAGCACAAAATACACAAAATCTTTTCGGTTGTAAGTCACGATTATTCTCCCAGATGAGTTTGTATGGCCTGGCGGCGCGGCGTTCTTGTCAACCGCTCGCGCTACTTGGCACGCTTTGCCGTCCAGTCGCCAGTTTTTCCGCGTGCGGTCAGCGTGCCCTTCATGGAGTCCCCGTCCACCGTGCCGGTGTAGTCGAACGGAACCCGCGTGTTTACGTGGAATTTGATATTGTTGCCGTCTACGGAGCCTTCGAGTGTTCCTGACTGGCGCGGCCCCTTGAATGTGCCGGTGATCTTGCCGCCATCCTGCTTTAGCACGATAGTCTGTTCAGCGCTTCCAGCGTCACCGCCTACGTTCACGGTCCATGTGCCCGCAACATCCGCGGGCGTAGCCGCTACTACCGCCGCCGCATGAGCAACCAGGCAAAGCGCTACAAACATTCCCACCAACATGATTTTGTTTCGCACGAATTCCTCCGATTGTCGGACTTATACCGCGTGGCACAAAAGTGCTCGTAACTAGGACCGAGATTGATTTCCGCTACGGACGTTACGGAAAGGCTGAGCAGTCGAGTCGAGTCAGCGCGGCAGAGTATAGCTTCTAGCAGAGCTCAATCACAATAAATATTAGCGGTATGAGCTCTGATCGCGGCCCGAGCGGCTCAATTGACAGAGATGCGCGCAAGGGTATACATTGCGCCAACCATTCTCCTGCGGCACGACCTCGACGCGACGCAGGAAAATGCTCCAGCGGACGAAGTAACGAGTCCGGCATTCGAACGGTCAAGAGAGTACGGTCTCAATGCCCCGCCTTTTTTTTATTGCAGCTCTTTTCTTTTCGTTAGCTGGCAATTCGGTCGCACAGACTTCTTCGCCTGATTCGTCGCCCGTGCTCACGCTGGAAAGCGCGTTAGAGCAAGCCCAGCAGAACAACCGTTTCATCGCAATTTCCAGGCAAAGCGTTCTTTTCGCGAACGATGAGATTCTGGCCGCTCGCACTCAACGGTACCCGCACTTTAACGTGCAGCTCAGGGGCTCATCGCTGCTCACCGCGGTCGACATTCATATTCCGCGCGGAGTATTTGGCAACGTGGGTAGCACAACGGTGCCCTCCACGAATTCCATCATTACGACCGAGCCTAAGTTTTCTGCGCTGAATCTTATTCAGGTTGTTCAGCCACTATCCAAGCTTTATGACGCGCATTTGACGTTCAAGGGGGATCTATACGATTGGGGCTATAAACGTCACCTTCTCGACGAAAAACATAACGTTGCTGCTCGTACCCGTCCTTTCCATTTTGTGCTCGATTTGAAAATCGTGACGTGGGCCAAGGTCGAGGCACCACAAGCTGCCCCTATACCCCTCAATCCGAAAGGCGAACTCACGTGATCATTCATCGCTCCCTGAAAGTTTCTTCGATGCTTCGACTTCCCGCCGTTCTTCTGGCCGTGATTTGTCTCGGATGCCTGGCGTCTCCCTCCGCTTTGGGCCAAGCGGCCAGCGACCATAAGACATCCGATGTGATGCGCGAGATGAGCAATTCTTTTCAAAACCTGGTCAAGCGCGTTTCTCCTTCCGTAGTCGAAGTGCTGGTAACCGGCTTCGGCGCGCCAAGCGATGAGGATGACAAGGGCTCCTCCGCAATCGGTCGCGAACGTAGCTTGGGCTCCGGCTTCATCATCGACTCGAACGGCTACATCGTGACCAACTATCACGTCGTTCGTGGCTCGGATCGCGTGCGCGTGCTTCTGACTCCGGCAGCGTCGGAAGACTCGCAGCCCACTGCATTGCTCAAGTCGCATGGCAAAATTCTTACCGCTCGCGTGGTCGGCTTCAGCAAGTTGGTCGATCTTGCTGTGCTGAAAGTTGAGGCAACGGGATTGCCGACTCTTCCCCTCGGTCGCTACGACCAGATTCAAAAAGGACAAGTGGTGTTGGCCTTCGGAAGCCCGGAGGGTTTGGAGAATTCCGTAAGTTTTGGTCTGGTGAGCTCAGTTTTGCGTCAGCCCGATCCAGATGATCCCATGGTCTACATCCAGACAGATGCCGCCATCAATCCCGGCAACAGCGGTGGCCCGTTGGTCGACGCCGAAGGCAAAGTTGTAGGCATCGACACGTTCATCTACACGCAGTCCGGCGGAAATGAGGGTATTGGCTTTGCGATTCCCAGCGGAATCGTTCGCTACGTTTACGAACAGATTCGCAAATACGGCCGCGTGCGACGGCGAACCATCGGCGCGGAACTTCAGTCGCTTACTCCCGACCTCGCGCAGGCCCTCGGCGTTTCCACCGAAGTTGGCGTGATTGTTTCCGACGTATATCCCGACAGTTCCGCCGAACATGCCGGACTAAAAATTCAGGATGTCATCGTCGCCATCGACGGATTCCCGGTAGACAACGTGCCGCTCTTTACCCTCAGTGTCTATCTATTGAATACGGGTAACTCCGCCAAGCTGGAAATATTGCGCGGCGACAAAAAACTCGAACTGGATGTTCCGATCTACGAACCTATGAGCGAGCCAGCCCGTCTTTCCGAGATGGCCGATCCGAAGAAAGATCTCATACCCAGACTAGGCATCGTCGGCGTGACTATTACACCCGAAGTTGCCTCTTTTCTGGATCAGCCGCGTATTCCGACGGGCGTCGTAGTGGCTTCCACGGTTGCAAATCGCCTTGCGGTAGATTCTGGCTTGTTGGAAGGCGACGTGATTCATTCGCTCAATCGAGTCCCCATCACCTCTGTAGATGGCTTGCGCGCCGAATTCAATAAGCTAAAGCCGGGCGACCCCGCCGCGATGCAGGTAGAACGCAGCGGCAGATTGATCTACGTCACATTCGAAATGGAGTAGCACAGGCTCGTTCTACTTCGCAGCAGCGGCGACGGCGGGGGATGGCTGCTTCATGGTTTGTCGAGCTGTTCGGAAATTTCTTTCGCCGTTTTTTTCACAGTCTTTTCCGGCACATCTTTTTCCATCACGAATTTCGCGGCCGCCACGTAGGGATTCATAGTGACTACGGCTCCAATTTTTTTACCGCTGTTATCGTCTTTGGCTACGTTGTAGAGCGCAGTATCCGGGTGCGCCAGGTCCGTTAGCGTCACATATAAATCCATCTTCGCTTCCCCTGCGCCAAATCCCAGCACCGCGCGTCGACGCTGGTTGCCTTCGTCCACTTCGGTGAATATGCCGTGTACCCATGCACCCGAAGCTGGTCGCGCTTCGCCCGCAGCGAGTCGCTGCGCCTTATACCCCGCCTTCTGCAAATCTTCCACCAGGCTCTTGGCCATCAAGTCCACTAACTTCTTCGCTTGCGCCTCCGGATCACGTTGCTCCCGCTTGCGCGGCCTTTCCAGAATTCCGGGCCGTATTTCGCCAACCGGACCGCCCTTGTCAACCTTCACGTTCTGCGCGTCCAATTCAAAATCGCTCACGTATACGATAGTGTCCTTGCTGAAAAAATGCGGCACGGCCGATTGCGCAGAGGCTGCCGCGCTTTGCGCAGACGAACCCTGCGTCAGCACGCAAACCGAGCACAAAAACACTGCAATGGGCAAAACCCAAAACAATCGCTTCATAAGTTGACCTCAGTCGCGATCCGAGTCTCGAGTTACCGCGAATTGACCCAATCAGTTTGCAGAGGCGGTGGCTGCACTAGAGTTTGCATAACGACGCAATACTGTTCCGTTTTCTCCTGCAAACTCCGCAACTGCTCTGGCGTCGCCTTGGGCGCCACAATATCGAAACGTAGCCGTATGCGCTCAAACCCGACAGGCACGTCTTTGGCTACTCCCAGCGTGCCGCGGAGATCCAAATCGCCTTCGACGGTCACTTCAATGCGTTCCGTCGGTATCCCCATAGTGGCAGCCACCATTTGACAAGTCAGTTGCGCACAGGCCGACAGTGCGGCGAGCAACATATCGCCGGAACAAGCCGCGGTGCCAGCGCCTCCAACTCCACTGTGAGCTTGCGCGTTATAAATGGTTCGGCCGACCGCAACGGAACAAGCGATCGGAGTCTCCGTCTGTCCGCCTTTGGCTTTTAAGGTGATTTGCGAAGCAGAAGGATCGCTCCTGTACTGTTCCTTCAACGGTTTTTGAACAGACTTGAGATCCACGGCGGCTCCAATGCTGGGCTCAGCGGTCCGCTATTGTAGCAATTCTCCAGGCTTGCTAGCATTTTTGTACCGGAGGGCAGCCCATGCCGAAGTTCGTAATCGAGCGGGAAATACCAGGGGTCGGAAATCTTTCGGATGCCGAGTTTCAAGAAATTGCCCGAAAATCCGTGGAAGTTCTGAAGGGACTGGGCCCCGGGATTCAATGGCTGCAAAGCTATGTGACCGGCGACAAAGTATATTGCGTGTACCTCGCTCCTGACGAGGCGACCATTCGTGAACACGCGCGACGTGCAGGTGTACCAGCAAATCGCATTTCTGCCGTACGTAGAATGATCGATCCCACGACCGCAGAGTAATTTTTCCTTCACAGGCCAACAAGACTTGTAATCACGCCTATTGAACAATCTGCAAGCGCAAGATCAATCTGCGGTCTGGCTCGCCTCTGGGGTAGCGCGTAGCAATTCTTCGATCGTTTTCTCGACCGGCATAACCCAACCTTCCAGCCATGCATTTCTGCCCGTTGCTGTAGGCACAGCCCGCCGGGCCTTTTCTAAGCTTTGTTCTAACTTGGCCTGTTCCGCGCGTACCAACGGTGCGCCAATGCTCTGCCGAAGGGCCGCTGCGGCGCCTGCCAAGCGCAACGACCGTTCCGATTCTGATTGTGCTGCGGCGGAACTCGCGAAGGCTTCGAGTAGCCGCGCGATTCCTCGCTTGTGCTCCAACTTCCGAAAAATTCCGAGGCTCTCACGGTACTGCGTTTCCGCCGTGCGGTAGTCCTGTTGTTCTTTGGCCAAATTTCCCAGGTCGGCGAGTGATCCGCTGACGCCCCAGTCATCTCCAAGCTGGCGGAAAGTCGCCAAGCTTTGTTCGTAAAGGCTTCGCGCGGCTGCAGGATCGCCTTGTTCTCGAGCTACATCTCCCTGGTGATTGAGTGCCCAGGCATATCCGCCTTGATCGCCGAGCTCTCGAAAAATTGATAAACACTCCTGGTAGAGCACTCCGGCATATGGGAAATCCCCCTGCAGTTTGGCGACGTTGGCAAGATTGCTCAAAGTTCGAGCAATCGCCGGCGAGTCGCGTAGTTCTCTCCAAACGCCCAGACTCTCTTCGAAAAGTGCGTGCGCCTTCGCTAAGTCTCCGCGGTCCCGCCCATTGACGGCAAGAGCGTTCAAAGCCACCGCGACGCTCTGCTTGTCTCCTAACTGCCTCGCTATGGCCAAACTCTCCTGAAAAAGCGCGTCAGATACATCGAAATCTCCTTGCGCTCCGGCCAGTACCCCAGCAGCAAGCAGTCCCCGCACGCGCGCCTTGGTTGGTGCCGATGCGCCTTGCAGTTTCAGCAGCTTTCCCAGGCGATCCCGGCCTTCGCAGAGATGTTCCCGCATCTCCCAGAAGCGAAAGAGCGCCATACCAAGGCGCAGTCCCCAATCGGCGTTATTGGTTTCGATGAGCCAGTCGAGAGCCGCACGAAAATTGTCGTGCTCCTTCTCAAACCGGCCCAGCCATGCAGTTTGGCTCGTGCCTTTGTCCTCTGCAGCCCCTTCTTCGGCTAGCACAAGACAATAGGCAGCATGGGCACGCCGGGCCAGAGGCTCTTCACCACACTCGCACAGTTTGACCGAGGCATATTCGCGGATGGTTTCGAGCATTGTAAAGCGCGGCTCCCCGTCGGCCTGTTCCGTTTGACGAACCAGGCTTTTATCCACCATGGAAGCCATGCCATCAAGGATGTCTATGCCTAATTCCTCCTTGGCATCGCACACGGCTTCCACTTGTTCCAACGTGCATCCGCCCAGAAAAACGGAGAGCCTCCGAAAAAGCTTATGCTCCGGCTCTGTGAGCAGGTCGTAGCTCCAATCCATGGTCTGGCGAAGAGTCTGCTGGCGCGCGGGCAAGTCTCGGGCACCGCCAGTCAGCAGTTGCAGGCGACTGACCAGCCTCGTGTGCATCGCCGAAACGGAAAGCAGCTTGACGCGGGCTGCGGCAAGTTCAATGGCCAGAGGCAAGCCGTCGAGACGCGCGCAAATCTCCGCCACCACCGGGCCATTCTCATCGGTCAGTTCGAAGTCGGGCTTCGCCGCCGTAGCGCGGTGCACGAAGAGCGAAATCGCAGAGAACTTTGCGAGGTTCTCCGTCGAGACTGCCGAATTGTCGTCGGGGAAGGCCAAGGGCGGCACGGGAAACTCTTGTTCATTGGAAACGCGCAGGGCAGCACGACTGGTAACTAGAACTTTCAGGCTTGGGGCGGAAGCCAGAAGTTCGGAAAGCAGTGGGGCGCCTTCAACAAGGTGTTCGAAATTATCAATCAGCAGAAGCGCCGGAGATCCCATGGAATTCCGTAAGTTCTGCTTCAAGGCGTCGAGCGGCGACTGACCATGCGTTTCGTGAATACCCAGCGTCTGAGCGATTGCAGGAATGATCAGCCCTGGCTCGCTGACCGCAGCCAATGGCACAAAATAAACTCCCAAGGTGAAATGTGCGGCCAGCTCGCGCGCAACTTCGATGGCCAATCGGGACTTGCCGATCCCGCCCGGCCCAGTAACCGTTACAAGGCGCACGCCCGGCCTTAGGATGAGCTGCGTGACCGCTGCAAGTTCCTTCGCCCGGCCAACGAGTGCGGTGGTCGGCGCAGGCAGATTACTCGGGCGCGTCTCTTGCCAGCTTGACTGCAGATCTGACATCCGATCCCTGATCGCGGCTAAATCCCGCAGCAGATCGCGCGTTGAGAAATAGCGCTGTTGCGGGTCTTTTGCCAGGCAGCGTTCGATGACCCATATCAATGGCGGAGGAACTTGCGAGTTGA
>DASXLU010000045.1:0-6006 GCA_036496065.1 Candidatus Acidiferrum sp. | reverse complement strand
TAACAGAGCCATGAGCGGGCAAAGTTCTCCGTTATAAGCAATCGGATTGGCGTCGCCGCTCGCCTGTTGCACACGAGCAACCAGCTCTTCCTCGCCCGGGCCGTAGTTTATAACGCAGCAAACCTGAAGTTCTTCGCGTATCTTCCGGCAGAGGGCGCCGAAACGCTCCGGTGGCCAACACTTCGAGCTCCAACCTCCGCCAGGACTCAATACGATGTAGCGAGCTACGCCTCGCTCAGCCAAGTAGGATCGAACAGTTGCAACGCATGATGGTTCCACCTGCAGAACGACGTTTCCGACGGGTCTCGTCGCACCCGCGCGCAAAGACAATTCACCATTCTGATCAGCGATATGTGCGGAATGCACGCGCACACGATCCGTGTAAAGAATCGGAACGCCAAATTCGCGAATCGTGTCGGAGGAAAAACCGATGCGACGCCGCACGCCACCGAGAAACGGTAAAAGCGCAGACTTCCAAAGTCCCTGATAGTCGATGGCCGCCGACCACGCTGGACTATTGCGAATTTTTTGTAGCACCAAGCGGACCTGCGAAAGGTCGCGGGAATCGACCGGCCAGATTTCATTGGCTAAACCGCTGCTGAATACGAGTTCGACCCAGCGCGGATGCGTCAGCCAAACGATTTCTGCGTTGGGAAATGAGTCTCGCAAGCCAGCGACCGCGGGGAAAGTGTGAACGATGTCACCAAGCGAGCCGAGGCGGACAACGAGAAATCGAGGTTCAGCCATGCGGCTCCTGGCGAATGGAATCAAACAGCGTTCGCGTGGAGTGATCTTTCGGATCGCCAACGATGGCCACTTGGATGCCAAGGCGTTGCGCGATCGCACGTTCCGGCACCGTGTCCAGTGCGTAGTCCGTGCCCTTCGCATGGACATGCGGCCTAAGCTCCCCGAGCAGCGCTTCGACGTTTGCTTCCGAAAAAATCACCACGTAGTCGACGTCACGCAAAGCGGCGACCAGTTGCGCACGAGCGTTTTCGCTAAGAACGGGGCGATTGGCGCCTTTTAGTTCAGCGACGCTCGCATCGGAATTGATGCCCACGACCAGCAAATCGCCATGCTCCTTGGCGCCCGAAAGATAACGAACATGGCCGACGTGCAAAGTGTCGAAGCAGCCGTTTGCAAGAACAATGCGCTTGTTCTGAGATCGAGCCGCATCGAGGCGCTCGCGAAGTTGCGATCGAGAAACGATTTTGGATTCGGCTTTGCGCATAACCTAAGCAGTGGACTCCGAAGCTGCGTCGTGAATGGCCTGCAGCAATTCGGCACGAGAAACCGTTGCGGTGCCGCGCTTCATTACCACCAGGCCTCCGGCGATGTTGGCGATGTGCGCTGCCTCTAGTGGAGAGGCTCCGCTTGCCAGCGCGAGCGTGTATGCGGCCAGAACAGTATCTCCGGCACCGGTGACGTCCACGGCCTCATCGCTTCCGTGTATCGGCAAATGAATTGTCTTTTGCCCAGACTGAAAAACGGCCATCCCGTCTTTACCTCGGGTAACAAGCAGCGAGCCAAGCTTCATCTTTGCGCGCGTGCCTTCGCCGCAGCGCTCCAGTTCAGCCAGGTTGCGGCCGATATTTGTGTGGTGCAACGATTCAAGCTCCGCTTCATTCGGAGTTGCCGCGGTAATCGCGACCTTAGCGTATTCCGTCAGCCGGTAACGCGAGTCCAGCGTGACCGGAATTTTGCCGCGCAGTTTCGCCGAGAGCCTCTGCAGATCTTCCGGGCGAGCCACGCCAAATCCGTAGTCTGAAACCGCGACTGCATCCGATTTTCGGATACGCGCGGAGAAAAGCTCCAGTAATTTCTTGCGCGCACCATCGGGCAAGGTTTGTTTCGGTTCGTAGTCAACGCGAAGAACCTGCTGACCAACCGTATGAGTCCAGCCCGCCAAAAAACGCGTTTTGGTTGGCGTAGTCCAATTCTTCACCCGGAGTATTCCGGACACGTCGATTTTCTTCGACCGGAAAGTGTCAATGAGCGCGACGCCGGCTGAATCATCACCCACTGCGGTCACGGGTAGAACTTTCGCGCCAAGCGAAGCCAAATTGTTTGCGGCATTTGCACCGCCGCCCGGCACAATTTGTGTTTCGCGATGACGCAGGATAAGCACCGGAGCTTCACGGGAAACGCGGCTGATATCGCCAAACTGAAACGCATCCGCCACAAAGTCACCAAGGATCAGGACGGTCTTCGTAGAGAAACGCTCGACAATTTCTGACAGTGCGAGCAAGTCCACTTCCGCGGAACCGGCATCAGCCTTCTGTTTCGTTGGTTTCATCGCTTCTGCCTTAGAATCCAGTCGACCGCGTCGCTCAGGTTATCCGCAATCTTATCGGGTTGGCGCGCCCAGGTCTTACCATGCCAATGCAGATCGCCCATGCCATATCCCGTTTGCACGAAAACGGCGCTAGCGCCAACGCGAAAGGCCAGGTCCATATCACCGTAGCGATCACCTACGACAAACGATCGGCCGATATCCAGGCCGTGTTCTCGTGCAGCCTGGTTGATCATTCCCGGTTTCGGCTTGCGGCACTCGCATGCATCGCCAGAGCCATGCGGGCAATAGTAGACGCCGTCCACATGAGCGCCGGCCTCCGCCAATTCTGCAACCATCAAGTCGTTCACCTCTTTCACCAGCGACTCAGGAAAATATCCGCGCGCTACACCGGATTGATTGGTAATCACGATAACGGCAAAACCTGCCTCGTTTAGGCGGCGTACAGCCGGAGCAACAAAAGGAAACATACGAAAACGGCTGCTATGGTTCAAGTAACCGACTTCTTCCGCCATGGTTCCATCGCGATCCAGAAAGACCGCGGGACGAAGCGTTCGACTATCGGGCAGAATGCACCTCCACAAGATCAAGCCACGGCGCGGCCGCGCTTTCCACCATCTCTGCCGTAACCGATTTCATGCAGCGATGATCGGTCGGACAGCGACGCAAAAAACATGGGCTGCAATAAGGCTTTTGTTGCACGATGGCGTGACGCGGCGTAACAGGAGCCGTGCCTTCGGGATCGGTGGGCCCGAACACCGCGACGACCGGCAGGCCAACCGCCGCAGCAACATGCATCGCTCCAGAATCATTCCCGAGGAAAAGATGGCATTGCGACAGCAACGCAGGAAGATCGCCAATCGAGGTCTTTCCGGTCAGGTCGATGGGTTTGCGAACCATTGCGGAAGCGATCGCGGTGGAAACGCTAACTTCGCCCGCGGTGCCGAACAGAATCACGTCGGCATTTTTTTCGGACTGAAGATGACTCGCGACCGCCGCAAATCGTTCTGGGGGCCAGCACTTTGCCGAGCCGTAGGACGCTCCGGCACCGAGGGCGACACGCATGGCTCCAGGACGAACGCCGCTTGCAGCCAATGTCTCATTAGCGTGCAGCATTTGCTCCTCAGGTACTTGCAACGTGATCTGAGGCTCATCTGGCAATGCGTCGAGCCATCCAACACGGCGAATCAACTCCATGTAGTAGAACTTTTCGTGCGCAGGAATTTCTCCTGGTTTGGGCACGGGAATTGCCTTCGTCAGCAGAAAGCTCCGTGCGTCTCGCGCATAGCCTATGCGCTGCGGAATTCCTGCGCGCCAAGCAAGCCATGCTGCATCAAAGGCATTTTGCAGCAGAATCGCGACATCGTACTTGCGGCCACGCAGTTCAGCATAAAAGCGTTCGCGAGCGCCCCAGCCCCGCTGCTCTCCTTTCGGATTGTAGGGGATGAGTTCGTCACAAATTCCCTGCCCTCGATAAATTTCGGCAACATACGGTCGCGCAACGATGCCAATGTGGTCGCCGGAAAATTTCTGGCGAACCGCACGAATTGCCGGCAACGCCATAATTGCGTCACCCACCCAATTAGTGGCCCGGATCAGTATCTTCATACGCCCGCCTTGCGAGCGTCGAGACGACGTTGGATCGCTGCCCAGAACAAATCTTCTTTGGCAATTTCGAACTCGATCACGGCGATGTAAAGCGGAAAATCAGCGAAGTCCGCTCCAGCAAGATTCTGAGCATCTTTTTCGGTAGTCACCAATACGCGCGCCCCTGATTTACGGGCGTCACCCATAATCTCCGCAACATCAGCGGCGCTGTAACGGTGATGATCCGGGAAAACTTTTGTGCCCGCACACGGTACCTTCCAATTTTGCAGGTCCGAAAAGAATGCACTGGGATTCCCAATCCCGCAGAACGCGAAAAATAGTCCGCTGCCGACCTGTTCGAGCGGAAGCAGCTGAGTCTGAGTCCCAGCTCCATAGCGGCGGAAACCCAATAAGCGTGTCGCAGCAGAGAAAACCGGGTAATCCTCGAGCTTGGCGATAGCACCCTGCGCAGACGGAGATGTTTCCGTGCGTGTGAATACCAGCAAATCAGCGCGACCCATTTCAGAGAGAGGCTCGCGGAGCGATCCGGCAGGAAGAAGCAGCTCGTTCCCCAAAGGCTGCGACGAGTCCATCAGCAAAATATTGACGTCGCGCGCGAGTTGGAGATGCTGGAAGCCGTCGTCTAACAAGAAAATGTCCACTCCCTTCTGTTCGAGTTGCAAAGCCCGCTGAAAACGATTTTTCCCCACGCCAAATAGAACGCGGTCTTGCAAGCGATGCTTCATCAATTCGATTTCGTCGCTGGTGCCTGCAGATCCCTTATATCCCCGGCTCAGAATCGCAACTCGTTGCCCCTGCGCATGAAACCGTTCGGCGAGCCAGATCACCATCGGTGTCTTACCGGTCCCACCCACGGTTAAGTTTCCAACGCTAATTACCGGCGTTTTCAGGCGACGCTGCCGAAGAACACCTTTTCCGTACATCCAAACGCGAATGCGAACAACTTCTCTGTAAAGCAAAGACAATGGGTGAAGCAGCCACCGCAGAGTCGGCGGCACATTCATCGCGTGGCGGTGCCCAGGTGCTGCTGCACTTCATCCACAGCGCGGTCAAGCGCTCCTCGGCTGCTCTCGACAAGCTGGCGAGCAGCGTCGCCCATTCGCGCCATTTTGGCTGGATCCTTCAAAAGGTGAATCCATTCGACGCCGGCATCTTCCGGACTCGCCACCTGAATAGCGGCGCCGGCTTCCAGAAAGCGAGTGGCAATCGCCGCAAAATTTTCCATTGATGGACCGAAGACGGGCACTTTACCAAATGCGGCCGGCTCCAAAATATTGTGGCCTCCGGAATCTACCAAAGAGCCACCCACGAAGGCGCCGTCAGCGATTCGATAAAGCGAAGCGAGCTCGCCAATGCTATCCAGCAGTAGCACGGTGGCGTCGTCGGGAATATTACCGTTTCCGTTGGAGGTGGCGGCCATTGCAAGTCCATTCGAACCCGCAACCGGCAACTCCGAGCGACGAACGAACTTGCGATGTGATTCATCGATGAATTCGGCGGCTGCGGCGAAACGTTCTGGTTTGCGAGGCGCAAGGACAAGAAGCGCATTAGGGAAATCGCCCTGCAACACGCCAAAGGCGATAAGCGCCAGTGGTTCTTCCGTAGCAACGACGCTACCGGCAACAATGAGTGGCCATCGACCGCGGCGCTTGCACTCTTCCCCGAGCCATTCGGAAAGAGGAGTAGGAGCAGGCAATTCCTGGTCATATTTCAGATTGCCACTAACTTTCACACGCGTGGTTGGCGCGCCCAACGAGATGAGTTTGTCCGCGTCGGGCTGCGTCTGCATGAGAAACGCCGTGGGCTTTTGCAGGGCCGAAGCCAGTAGCGGCCGAAGGAAAAATCCGAACATACCGAACCACTTCTGCCATCGAGCAAAGGAACGATCGGAAATGCGCCCGCTAAGGAAAATAACCGGAATGCCGCGCTTGGCAGTCTCTCGCAGGAAATTCGGCCAGATTTCGGTTTCGAGAATTACCACGATGGTCGGCTTCACCGCGTCGAGAACTCTGCGGACGGAGGACGCCCAATCAAATGGGAAATAGATCACCGCGTCGGCAAACGGCATGCGCTCTTTCGCGAGCGCGTAACCGGTGAGCGTAGTG
>DASXLU010000044.1:0-7320 GCA_036496065.1 Candidatus Acidiferrum sp. | reverse complement strand
CCGGCCGTAAGTGTGTCGACAACGGCCCTTCGCTTTCGTTTAAGGTTGATGGTCAGGTACCGAGAGCCGAATTGCATTTCACGGTGGACCGCTCTTCGAAATGCTTTTGAAACTCCCGAACAAAAGAATAAATATCTATGTGCGCGCTCGCGAAGTCTTCAACGACTAGTACACGGGCAGTGACGAATCCTTCAAAGGGAGCGCGAAGACTTTTAAGATATAGAGAACTTAACAAGAACGCTCGCTGGAGGAGTGGTATCTATGCAAAAGCGAATTGTATCCTGCAAGACACTTTATCAGTTCTTTCCGCCGATTATTCTTTTCTCCGTCGTGTTCCTCACGACTTGCTGTTCTGCACTCGCACAATATACCGACCGTCAGGCGATCGACGATCTCGGCGGCCCACAAACATTTTCCGCGCGCCGTGCGGAACTCGCGAAAGCCGCGAAGACGGGATACATCCTTTTGTTTGCCCGAAACGATATTCCAGAGGCTACGCACTATCGCGAAGACAACGACTTTTACTATTTCACCGGCCTGCAGGATCCTGGCGCCGTGCTGCTGATTGATGTGAAGACCGGCGACGCTACCGTTTTCGAACCGAGCCAGGCAGGCCGTACGGCTCAGGTCTATGGTCCCAATTTGCTCTCTTTATCGCCTGCCGATCGCGCGGCCCTTGGCTATTCGAATGTATTGCCGGTTACGGACTTGGACACACTGCTCTCCTCACAGTTCCAGAGCCACCCCGGCTGCGATGTGTGGATCCGCAAAGGCTTTCCCGACAAGGCCGATGGCGCCCGGCAGGAAGTTGGCCGCGATCACGCCTGGAAATTTGCCCATCCTTATCATCCGCCTCTTCCAGACGATCTTGCTCCAACGAAGCTGCTAGCCGAGCGCTATCCGATGGTGCAATTTCGAGATATCACTCTCGCGATTGACGATTTGCGTAACATCAAGTCGCCTGCCGAAATCGCTGTTCTCCGTCGCGTTGGCAAAATCAGCGCGGAAGGAAATCGCGACGCCATCGCCCACGCGAAACCTGGAATGTACCAATATCAAATCGAAGCGCGCGCCTACTACTATTACTACGACCATGGCGCCCAAAGTGTGGCCTACCCGGCGATTGTTGGTTCAGGGACGGACGCCAACACCTGGCATTACTTTTCGAACCGTCACAAAATTCAGCCCGGTGAACTGGTGGTTTTCGACTACGCCGCTTCGCTCGACCACATCACCATGGACATCACTCGCACCTTCAATATCAACGGCAAATTCACCCCCGAACAAGCTAAATGGTATGCCGTCGACCTGGCCTCTCAGAAGGCAACGATTGCTCTGCTTACGCCGGGCCACACCTATGAAGAGGCCGAGGCCGCCGGAAAGGCGGTCTTCGAGGCCGCTGGCATAGGCGCCCAGTGGTATGGCTTTCCCGGTCACTTTGTAGGACTCGCGACGCACGATGTGAAGCATGCCTCCGGTCCGATCAAACCCGGTCAGGTCATCACCGTCGAACCCATCATCGAATTTCCAGAGAAACACGAGCACTATCGTGTGGAAGACACCATCCTTATTACCGATGGGCCGCCAGAAATTTTGTCTGCCGGTATTCCCAAGGAAATCGATCAAGTTGAAAAACTCGTGGGTAGTGCTCAGTAGCCGAGAGTACGAGTCCTTTTGGAGGGTTCAACGACATGAGGTCCTACGGTGTGGCGTAGCTTATCGCCGCATTTATTCGACATCCCGACGCCGCTCGATCTGAGAATACTCCCATCCCAGGGCATTTCTACGCACCGCCGAGCGGGCTGGGCGGTTATGTTTTCGCCACCGGGTATCCACGCTGCCGCATCTACGTACGGCTAAACCCTTAGAATTAAGTAACGACTCGATGCTGAAATCCCGCGCCATTTTATGGTTTGTGGGAGCCTGGCTTGCCTTCCTCGCTCTCTACGCAACCCTGTCTCACGTGCTGAGGCCGGGGATACCGCTCACAACATTTGGTGATCTCGCCCAATGCTTTGTGCCGCTGGTGGCCAACGCGGGCCTGCTGATGAATGCGGGGACGCCCCACTGGCGTCGCAATCTTTTCTGGATGCTCCTGGCGCTGAGCTGTTCCATGTGGATGCTGGGCCAGTTTCAGTGGACCTACTATGAAGTATATCTGCGCAAAGACATGCCCGGGTTGTTTGCTGGCGATATCATCTTTTTCCTGCGCAGCATTCCTCTGATCGCCGCACTCGCACTCTTACCGCATCGCAAGCGCGGTGAAGTCCGCATGGGTCTTGGCTACATCGATTTTGCCTTGCTCCTTACCTGGTGGACCTTTCTCTACGTTTTTGTCGTTCTCCCGTGGATGTACGCGACGCCGACGCAGGCCACCTACGACTACAATTACAACATTGTTCTCAACGTTCAATACGCAGTGATAATCGGCGGTTTTGCCTACTTCTGGTTCAGGGCACATGGGGCCTGGCGCATCGTTTACGCCAATTTGTCCGCGGCATCCGCCCTTTACATGGTTGGTTCGCTGCTCACCAATCTGGCTGTCTCGCGCGGCGTCTATTACACCGGCAGTTTGTATGATCTGCTCTTGGTCAGCGCATTCCTTTGGTATGCACTAGCCGGACTAATTGCCTATCAAAAGCGCAACGAACTCGATGCTCCCGCGGACGCGAACAATTCCTTCGAAACCGAACGGCCGGGTGGCGACAGCATTTGGGCCACCAGACTGGCGATGGCCGCGGTTCTCTCTTTGCCGGTTTTTGCGCTATATGCTTTGCGCGTGGAGCGCGATACTGCGGCCGTTCGCGATTTCCGTCTAACCGCTACGCTCGTCGCCGCGCTGCCCCTCGCTTTGCTGGTTTTTCTCAGGACGCACCTCGCCGATGCCGATCGCGCGCGGCTGCTCGCCAAATCCGAATCCTCCATCGAGAATCTGCAACGTTTGCAAGCGCAGATGGTGCAATCCGAAAAATTGGTGTCGCTTGGACAGTTAGCCGCAGGCGCCGCTCACGAAATTAACAATCCTCTCACGGCGATTCTCGGCTATTCCGATTTGCTCGCGGACGACTCATCTCTTCCCGATCGCGCACGCACAACCGCCGCAAAAATCCGCGAGCAAGCGCGGCGCACCAGCAACCTCGTACAGAATCTGCTGAGTTTCGCGCGACAGGTTCCGGCAGAAAAAACTCTTCTCGATATCAACACCGTCGTCGCCAACGCGGTGCAATTGCGCGCCCTTGATCTGCATAGTGGCGGCTCGCGCATCGATTTGCAGCTTGAATCCGTATTGCCCGCCGTGCGTGGAGACAACAACCAGTTGATGCAGGTGTTTTTTAATATTGTCAGCAACGCGCTGGACGCCATGGCGGAAACGGGCGGCGGCTCGCTAACCATTAAAACACAACGCGACCGCGGCCATGTGACTGTCTTGTTTTCGGATACTGGGCCGGGCGTGCGCGAACCGCATCGCGTGTTTGATCCGTTTTACACCACAAAACCGGTGGGCAAAGGCACAGGCCTCGGACTCAGCATTTGCTACGGAATTGTGCAGGAGCATGGCGGGAAGATTCATTGCTACAACAGGCAGAGCAGTGGCGCGGTTTTCCGTGTGGATTTGCCTGCGGTGCTCGCGTCTTTGCCAACGCGGCCGATCTACGGTGCGAACGCGCCTTCGGTCACGACCAAACTTTCCTGATCATGTGAGAATCTGCGTGATACTTCGTCACGCGAGACGCGTATTAACTCATGGTAGAGTTTCCTCGGAATGGGTGTGTGCGGACAGGTGCGGATAAATGAGTGATATCGCAATTGCGACGCAGCAACTGACGCGGACGTTCGGCTCGCTGACCGCGGTCGAAGGGATTGATTTGCGCGTGCAGGCGGGACAATTCTTCGGCTTCCTGGGACCGAACGGCGCGGGAAAATCCACGACCATCAAAATGCTCACGGGTTTGTTGGCGCCAACTTCTGGACGAATGGAATTGCTGGGACTCGACTTCCAAAGTCATCTGGTGGAAGTGAAACGGCAAATCGGTGTTGTGCCGGAAGGAATGGGATTATTCGATCGCCTGACGGGAAGAGAATATCTGCAGTTTGTCGGAAGAATGTATGGATTGGATCGCGCGACCACGGAAAAACGCGCGGACGAATTGCTGGAATTTATGCAGTTGGCGGACCGCGAGAAAACTTTGGTTGCGGATTATTCGCACGGAATGCAAAAAAAGTTGGCGCTGGCGGCAGCGGTGATTCACGGGCCGCGAATTCTTTTTCTGGATGAACCGTTTGAGGGAGTTGACGCGCTAGCGGCGGGCGCGCTGAAGGCGTTGCTGGGAAGGATGACGGAGCGCGGCGTTACTATTTTTCTGACTTCGCACGTGTTGGAAATTGTGGAACGGCTGTGCAGCCACGTTGCGATCATTCATCAGGGACGGCTGGTGGCGCAGGGTTCGCTGGAGGAACTGCGGGCGGGAATTCCCAGCGTGGAAGGCGAGAAGAAAACGCTGGAGCAAATCTTTCTGTCGATTGTGGGGCAGAGCGGTGGCGAGCAATCGCGGCTGGAGGAACTGACGTGGCTGACGTAGCGCAGATTCCTGGCGTTGCGGAGCAGGTAAAGCTGGTCGCGGGCTTGCGGTGGCAGATGCTGCGCAACGGCATCCGCCGCAAGAACAACCGCTGGGACCTGATCGGGATGATTTGGGTCTCGATTTTCGGCGGCTTGATGGTCATCGGAGTGTCCGTAGGGTTTTTTGCGGGGACTGTCGCGTTTTACAGGAATGGACGGCCGGGATGGGTGGCGCTGCTGTTCTGGGCGATTTTTCTGTGGTGGCAGGTGTTCCCGATTTTCGAGGCGGGATTCGGGGCGCAATTTGAATTTCGCTCGCTGCTGCGATTTCCGATGAGCCAGCGCGCGTTTTACCTGCTGGGGCTCGGCTACGGGTTCGCCGATTTCGGCGCGGTGGCAGCGATGTTCTGGTTAGCGGCGATGCTGTTGGCGACGCTTACCACGCGACCGGATCTACTGGGAGCGATGCTGGGCGTAAGTCTGCTGTTTGTGTTAGTGAACGTGACACTGGAGCGGTTGCTTGGTTCTTGGGTCGAGAAACTTTTGGCCAAGCGGCGAACGCGCGAGATATTCATTGCTTTGTTTGTACTTTCGATGGTGTCGCTGAATTTTCTGAACCCGCTGATTACTAGTCCGCTGCTGCAGAAGTATGGCAAGCCGCGATTCAGCGAATGGGCCAGTTATTTTTCGTGGACTCCGGGATCGCTGGCAGGCAGCGTTGTTGGCGGAGTGGCGAAAGCGGATTTGCACGCTGCGGCGCTTGGAGCCGCGGGCCTGTTGTGCTGGCTGGTGGGGCTGAGCGCATTGTTGTGGCAAAGATTTGCGGCCCAATATCGCGGCGAGCAGTTGAGCGAGAGCGCAGCCCCGGTGGCTGCGGCCAAGCGAGAGCGGCGGAAAGTGTCGAGCGGGGGATTACCGTCGTTTTTGCCGAGCGCGGTAGCCGGAGTGATGGTGAAAGAATTCCGGTATTTGACGCGGAACGGATTCGCATTTCTGTCGCTGATTGTGCCACCGGTAATGGTGGTGTTCTTCATGTTGCAGTTTGGCGGAAAGAATTCGGCGCTGAAGTCGCACGGACTTTCCGCGGATCTATTTTTTCCAGCGATGATGGCGTATTTGATTTTGATTCTGCTGTCGCCGGCGTACAACTCGTTCGCGTACGAAGGCAAAGGAATCCAAAGTTACTTCATGGCGCCCGTGTCGTTTCGCGATGTGCTGCTGGGAAAGAACCTGTTCCTGTTGAGTTTGGTGCTATTTGAGTTGGCGCTGGCAATCGGTTTGCTGATCTGGCGCATGGGCTGGCCAACGGCTCCGCGATTTTTGGGCACGGTGATGGCAGCAGTGTTTTCCGTGCTAGGGCAGCTGGCGATTGCGAACTGGTCTTCACTGAGTTTCCCGAAGAAGATGGAACTCGGAAAATTGAAGGGCCAGCGAAACTCCGGCATGGCGGTGTGGACGGCCTTTGCCGCCCAGATTCTGCTGGGAGGCATCTGTGCGGTCATCCTATTTGCGGGGCAGTGGACCAGCAATCCATGGCTGCCGACGATTGCGTTCGTAGGACTGACGGCAGCGGCGCTGGCAGGCTATTGGGCTTCGCTGCGAGCGATGGACGGCCTAGCCGAGCAGAAGAAGGAACTGCTGATAGAGACGCTGTGCCGGTAGGTCCCCTCCCCCCTGATTTTGTAAGAGTGGGAAACAAAGGGGTTACGCTGCAACTTCTCGTAAGAGTGGGAAGTAAAGCAGTTACGTCACCCACTTGTAAGTGATGATTCTAAAAGGCTGCTGGCCCACACGTGCTCCCAGAGTCGCCGCTAGTTAACAGTAATCAACGTCCACCCCAACCCTGTCTCGCAAGAGCATGAAACTGACTGCCTTGCTGGAAGGCCATGTCTATGTGTGGGAATGATTGGACTTAGAGATGTACGTCGATGCCTGCCAACAATTCTTAACGTGCAGGTCCGTGATGTAACTGTTGTCGCGGTCCACGCTGTTTTGGGGCTTGGGGTGAGGCGATTCTTGGTGTGCCCCCACGCCCGTTTCAGACAGCTATAACTAAGGGTATTATATATTAAGTAGTATACAACGGCAAGGGGATCTAGGGTTCGATTGTCGGCCATAAACGCATTAGCGGAGGAAAAGAACGAAGTGCTGATCGAGAGGCCGTGCCGGTAGCCTATATGTGACACGAAATAGGCTCTAAATCCCCACCCTTCGCAAAAAAAACAAAGGCGCGAAGGATGGGCCACCCGCCCAAAATGCAAAGCGCGAAGGATGCGGCACCCGGCACCCGCCGTGGTAGCTCAGGATGAAGCGTTCGTAATTCACGATGAACGGTTTGGGCGGAAGTGGGGTCTAAACCCGCACCCTTCGAAAGGCGCGAAGGATGCGGCACCCGACACGAGGCGATCGGAACGGGGTTGCGACACGTTAGCTTGGAGAACTGAGCTAGTCGCGTGGAGAGGGAAGGGGGTCGGTGAGGGCGTTGGTGCGTTCGAAGGTTAGATTGACGGAACGATGGCCGATGGGTCTGGTGCGGTGGCGGATGCCGCGCTTGACGGTGATCATGTGGCCGGGTAATAGCTCTACGGTTTCGTCGCCGAAATCGATGAAGAGGCCTCCCTCCAACGACAGAAAAGTTTCATCGGAGTCGGGATGACAGTGCCAGTGATAAGGCTCGGTCATGACACTGATGCGGACTTCATGATCGTTGACGGTAGCGATTGGATGATTGTTGTAGGGCTCTGTGGTGGCGGATTCGG